>JBMSWW010000060.1:0-8313 GCA_049425065.1 Chitinophagaceae bacterium | reverse complement strand
GTTAGCACTTCGCCTACTTCAAGGACTGGCATTAGGGGGTGAATACGGAGGTGCCGCCACTTATGTAGCAGAGCACTCTCCTGCCGATCAACGTGGTTATTGGACTTCATGGATTCAAACCACTGCCACCGCAGGTCTATTTCTTTCCTTATTAGTCATCATTACTACGAAGGGTGTTATATCAGAAGAAGCATTTAACAATTGGGGCTGGAGAATTCCCTTCTGGATATCTATCATCATGGTAGGAGTTTCCTTATTCATCCGAATGAAAATGGCAGAATCCCCTTTATTTGTAAAAGCAAAAAAAGAAGGGAAAACCTCCCTTAACCCACTCAAAGAAAGCTTTGGAAATAAACTGAATTTCAAATTTGTATTGCTGGCCTTATTTGGAGCCACCATGGGGCAAGGAGTAGTGTGGTATACCGGCCAGTTTTATGCACTAAGCTTTATTCAAAATACTTTGCACCTAGATATTTCTCAAGCCAGCCAACTCATTATGTGGGCGCTCTTATTTGCCACTCCTTTCTTTGTAGTCTTTGGAGCCCTGTCTGACAAAATAGGAAGAAAGTGGATTATGCTCACAGGAATGCTACTAGCCATTCTTAGTTATCGCCCTATTTACAGCAACATGTATGAAGCAGGAAGCACCACGCACAAAATTGAAATTGGGGCTAAAAAAGAAACCATCACCAATAACGAAAGCAAAACCACGCGTAGTTATTACACCGATGGCACCATAAAAAAAGAGAGTATTCAAAACAACACCCTTATCACCAGTGTTATAGTAGACTCCACTTCATTTTGGAAACTAGTGGCCCTGGTATTTATACAAGTTCTTTTTGTGACCATGGTATACGGACCCATTGCTGCCTTTTTAGTGGAAATGTTTCCCACCAGAATACGCTATACTTCCATGTCATTACCCTATCATATAGGCAATGGAATTTTTGGAGGACTCTTGCCAGCAATGGCTACTTTTTTAGCCGCTCGAGCTACGCTGGCTAATGAAGAAGCAACGAAAGCAGGACTGGTCCTACCCTATGAAAAACCCTTTTTAGAGGGCCTCTGGTATCCCATCATTATAGCCGGCGTCAGTTTTATAATTGGGGCATTATACATTAACGGAAAAGACAATAAAAATGAAAGCAATTAGAAAATATTCAGGACTACTTTGGATTTTTTTGGGACTATTTGCTGGCTATTACCTAATCATATCCCAAGCCATTCCAAAATTTGAAAGTCCAAAACCCGAAGACCTGATTCCGGCTTTCATTTATGCTTTCATACTGGCCCCTATCATAATGGGAGGACTGGTTGTTTTTGGATACTATGCCCTAACAGGAGAATACAATGTTGACGAGAACGGGCAACATTAGTACATTAATAAAAATTGTTAGGAAGGTCTGCTAAAAATTAGCAATTAAAGTGACTTAAATCGCCCCCCAGCGACAGACCCTTTCGGTACTTTGCTTCATAAACAATTGACACAAGTTTTAAATAGCAAGTTTTAATTTCCTGCAGGACTTAGCTATGAGATAGACTGGCATTAACAAACAATTTGCAATATTGTTTATTTCACCACGTTGTATAGCAAAGCATCATGATTTTGCTAAATCTTCGTATTCCGTTCATTGGTGTATTCGTATTCCTACTCACCGCCAATTTAGGTGCACAGCACAAACTCGGTTTTGTTAAAAAAGTAGAACTGGGCGTTAGCACCGGACCGTTGTTTTTTCTGGGAGACTTGGGAGGAAACGTAGGCGCCGGATCTCGTTTTTTAAAGGATATTGATTGGCCGGAAACGAAAATAGGTGCCGGCATTCAACTCAACATTTTTCCTTCCAACTGGATCAGTATACGCACCGCTTTTTTTCATGGGGCCGTGGCGGGTAATGACATTCATTCTCCAAACCTCACCACCAATGATATTTTTCGATTTAATCGGAACCTTCATTTCCGATCCCGCATTGATGAACTGAGCGCGAGTCTTGAGTTATACCCTTTAAGAATTATTCCTACTAATCGTAAAACGATCTTAGATATTATTCAACCCTACGCATTGTTCGGAGTAGGTTTATTTCACTTTAACCCGCAAGCTAAGGATATAGACAATGATTGGATAGATCTTCATCCTTTAAAACTAGAAGGGCAAGGTTTTGAAGAGTACCCTGATAGCAAGCCTTACAAACTCACCCAACTTAATTTACAGGGAGGTGTGGGAATCAAGTATTACTTGAATGAAAGAACCTATGTAGGTGTGGAGCTGCTTTACAGAAAATTGTTCACTGACCAAATAGACAATGTTAGCGCTTACTATTACGTAGACCCTGCAACCTTTGATCCCTATTTAAGCCCGGCAGAGGCTACACGTGCAAAAAGATTATATTATCAGGGCAATTATAATCTGGGAGGACAGCTTCCCCATGAAGCAGGAATTCCCAGAGGAAATCCTGATGAGAATGATGCCTACTTTGGGCAGACCATTCATCTTGGAACCACAATTTTCCCTAGCGCAAGAGATAAGCGAATGAAATGTCCTATTGCGTACTGATGATAGTTAGATACTCACGTTAAAATCACGTAAGGCATCATTAAGGCTGGTCTTTAAATCGGTACTAGCTTTACGCTGACCAATAATCAACGCACAACCCACACCGTATTCACCCGCTTCAAATTTTTTGGTATAGGTACCCGGAATCACTACACTGCGAGCAGGCACACGACCTTTCATCTCAACAGGCATAGATCCCGTTACATCAATTATTTTTGTAGACTGGGTTAGCACCACATTGGCGCCCAACACCGCCTCTTTTTCTACAATCACACCTTCCACCACAATGCAACGGCTTCCAATAAAGCAACCATCTTCAATGATCACCGGAGAGGCTTGTAAAGGTTCCAACACGCCGCCAATACCAACACCCCCACTTAAGTGAACGCCTTTTCCAATTTGAGCACAGCTTCCTACGGTAGCCCAGGTATCCACCATAGTTCCCTCATCCACGTAGGCACCGATATTTACATAAGAAGGCATTAATACCACGTTTTTTGCCAGGTAAGCACCATAACGCGCAATGGCATGAGGCACGGCACGAACACCCAATTCCTTGTAATCTTTTTTCAAGAGCATCTTATCATAGAACTCAAAAGGAGGCATCTCCCAAGTTTGCATAGGTTGAATAGCAAAATATAATAAGATAGCTTGCTTTACCCACTCATTCACAACCCAACCCTCAGCCCTAGGAGAGGATATTCTGAGCCTTCCTTTATCCACTTCTTCAATCACCGCACGTACCGCCTCGGTATAGGCAGTTTCTTTTAATAATTCGCGATTAGACCAGGCTTCGCCTATTAATGATTGTAATTTTTCCATGGCGCAAAAATAACTGTTCAACTCCATTGTTGCATAGGTCAATTCGAGCCTTACCTTTGAGCCATGCGCATTGCCTTCGATGCAAAAAGAGCCTTTCACAACGGCACAGGACTCGGTCACTATAGCCGAACGCTGATTAACTCGTTGGCTAAAGACTTTCCGGATAACGAGTACCTGCTTCTAAATCCCAAAGCAGGAAAAATATTTAGCGAAAAAGCTGAAATCATCAATGTGATAAGGCCAAAGAGCTGGTTCAATAGACAATTCAGCGGTTGGTGGAGAAGCCAACATTGCACAAAAGATCTACAATCACTCAATGTAGATCTCTATCACGGGCTCAGTCATGAAATCCCCATAGGCATTAAAAAAACCGGCATCCCTGCGGTAGTAACCATGCACGATCTGATTCCGGAAAGACACCCGGAACAATATGCTCCCTGGGATGTGGCTATCTACCGAAAAAAATTCCGCTACGCTTGTGAAACGACTGATCGCATCATTGCCATCAGTGAACAAACAAAACAAGACATTATTCACTATTATCAAATTGACCCCCATAAAATTCGAGTCTGCTATCAAAGTTGCAACCCCGCTTTTGCACAACGAGTATCTGAAGAAGAAAGGCAACGCATTCAAAAAAAATACAACCTGCCTTCAAAGTTTTTTCTATCCGTGGGCTCCATCATCGAAAGAAAAAATTTGATGAACGTTTGCAAGGCCTTGAGTCTATTGAGTAAGGAACATCAACTACCCTTGGTAGTAATTGGCAATGGAGGCGCATACAAAAAAAAGGTGGTTGCCTATTTACAAGAAGCAGGACTTACGCAACAAGTAATTTTTTTATCAGACAACCCCCAATTTAAAAACGACAAAGACTTTACCTCCGCCGCAGATTTCCCCGCCATCTATCAATTAGCTAGTGTACTACTCTACCCTTCTTTCTTTGAAGGATTTGGCATTCCTGTACTCGAAGGTTTATGGAGCCGCGTTCCCGTAATTACTTCTAATGTTTCCTGTTTACCAGAAGCCGGTGGAAAAGGCGCCTATTATGTTAACCCCAACAAACCTGAAGAAATTGCGGAGGGCCTGCAAAGAATTATTTCGGACACAGCGTTAGCCAATACATTAGTGGAGTTAGGATGGGACCACGCCCAATCATTTACCCCAGAAAAAGCCGCTGCCTGCGTAATGAGAGTTTACCAAGAGTTATTGTAAATCTTCGACAAACCCATGGACGACTTTGATAAAGATTTGGCAGCCGCTTTAGAAGTGTTGAGGAAAGGAGGAATTATTTTATATCCCACCGATACCATTTGGGGAATTGGCTGTGATGCTACCAATCCTGAGGCTGTAGAAAGAATTTATCGTCTAAAGCAACGAAGTGATCAGCACGCTATGATTGTGCTGACCGCTGAGGAGAGAGATGTTTTACAATATGTGGCGGCTCCCGATATGGAACTGTTTGATTATTTAGCTCAATGTCAAAAACCGACTACGGTTATTTATGAAGGGGCCTTGGGATTAGCCGGTAACTTATTGGGACAAGACGGTTCTGTGGGCATTAGAATTTGTAAGGATTCTTTTTGTCGACATCTGCTCAAGAGATTTCGGAGGCCACTAGTGTCCACCTCAGCAAATATTTCAGGTCAACAATCACCGGCTAATTTTCAAGCCATCTCCGCCTATATCAAAAAAGGAGTTGACTATATCGTTAAGTGGAGACAGGAAGAAAAAAAGGAGGCCAAGGCCTCCTCTATCATACGATGGAATCAAGGGAAAGTGGAGATCATTCGTCCTTAAACCAAGGCCAACTCCAACACCTGCGACATGGTCTTCACATAATGAAAACGAACACCCTTGATAAAAGCAGGTTCGATCTCCTGCACATCTTTTTCATTTTGTGCACATAGAATAATTTCCTTGAGACCCGCTCTTTTTGCAGCCAACACTTTTTCTTTGATACCTCCTACCGGTAGCACTTGTCCTCGCAGCGTAATTTCTCCTGTCATTGCCAAGAAGGGCTTTACTTTTCGGCCTGTTAGCGCAGAAGCAATAGCGGTCATCATAGTAATACCAGCACTCGGACCATCTTTAGGAACCGCCCCTTCTGGTACGTGAATATGAATATTTCTTTTTTCAAAAAGAGTAGGATCGATCTTGTATTTCTTAGCATTACTCTGCAAATAAGTAAGTGCAGTACTTGCACTTTCCTTCATCACATTACCCAGATTACCCGTAAGCTTCAACTCGCCCTTTCCTTCACTCACACTAGTTTCTATAAATAAAATATCACCTCCTACATAAGTCCATGCCAACCCTACGGCCACACCGGCCATATGAGCGGTCTTGTACATATCATTGCTGTAACGAGATTTACCCAACATCTTCTCTAGCATCGCAGGACCGATCATGGGTTTGACCTTTCCTTTCAACACCAGCTCTCGGGCTTCATAGCGCATAATAGAAGCTAGTTGACGATCCAGTTCACGAACACCACTCTCGCGAGTATAGTCCTGAATAATCTTCTCCAATAATTTATCGGTAAACTTTATTGAAGTATTCTTTAGCCCATGCAATTCTATTTGCTTGGGTATCAAATGGCGCTTGGCAATTTGAATTTTCTCTTCCACCGCATAGCCACTCAAATCGATAATCTCTAAACGATCACGAAGAGCCGGTTGTATGCTTTGCAAACTATTAGCCGTAGCAATGAACAAGACTTTACTCAAGTCATATTCCAACTCTAAATAATTATCATAGAAGGTGCTGTTTTGTTCAGGGTCCAACACTTCCAACAAGGCCGAAGAAGGATCTCCCCTAAAATCATTGCCGATTTTATCAATTTCATCCAAAATCATCACCGGATTAGAGGATTGTACTTTTCGAATGGATTGTAAAATGCGCCCGGGCATGGCCCCAATATAAGTTTTACGATGACCGCGTATTTCACTTTCATCATGCAGTCCTCCTAAACTTAGACGGATATATTTTCTTCCTAACGCATTGGCGATACTTTTTCCCAAAGAAGTTTTCCCGATACCGGGAGGTCCTACAAAACAAAGAATGGGACTCTTCATATCCCCTTTCAATTTGAGTACTGCCAGGTGCTCGAGAATTCTCTCCTTAATACGCTTCATGCCGTAATGCTCACGATCCAGCGTACTGCTGGCTTTCTTTAATTCGTAGGAATCTTCGGTGTAAGACTCCCAAGGAAGATCCAGCATCAGATCCAGATGGTTATACACCACCGAATAATCAGGCGTGCTGGGATGCATTCGTTCTAGTTTTTCAATTCCTTTTTGGAAAGCAGTTTTTGCAACCGCAGGCCATTTTTTCAGTTCGGCCTTTTTCTGCATCTCTTTTACTTCCTGCACATTGGTATCTCCACCTAATTCCTCCCTGATACTTTTCAATTGCTGTTGAAGAAAATATTCACGCTGTTGCTTATCTAACTCTGTGCGCGTCTTCGTGGTTACTTTATTGCGCAGCTCTGCAAACTGAAGTTCCTTCTGTAACAACTGCATCAATAGATCTGCACGAAGTTGAATCTCATCAATTTCCAGTAATCGTTGTTTGTCCTTGATATCAGTGTTAAGATTGCTGGAAACAAAATGAATTAAGAAAGCAGGGTTTTCAATATTGCGAAGGATGATTGCAGCCTCTGCAGGAATATTGGGGGATAACTGAACAATCTGTGCGGCTAACTCCTTAATGTTCGCAATGTAGGCATTGAAGTCAAGGTCAGCGGGTGCTTCTTCATCAGCAATTGTTTGTATAGAGGCTTTAAAATAAGGTTCCTCTTCCACAATCGCATTAATGCGAAAACGAGTCTTTCCTTGAATGATGATCGTAGTACCCCCATCCGGCATTTTAATTAACTTCACAATCTTGGCAACGGTTCCAATCTGTTCTAAATCTACCACAGCCGGATCTTCCACACTGCTATCGCGTTGAGCTACTACGCCGATTAATTTATCGCCTTTGTACGCATCCGTAACAGCTTTGATACTTTTGTCTCTGCCTACCGTTATCGGCAATACTACCCCAGGAAACAAGACGGTATTGCGTAAGGGCAATAAAGGTATAATATCAGGAATTACGATCTCCTGCCCGTCATCCTGTCCTCCTTCATTCAATGGAATGATAGGTAAGAAATCCATTTCTTCTTCAGGGCCCAATATCATTTTATCTACTCTCATGTAATCTAAATTTAGACATTCTGTCACCTATGGTGCCTTCGGGGCATAAAAAGGGGGCAAATTGCTGTTGTACTCATAATCCAACAATCATGCCCCTAAAGAAATGCTGACAAAATGGGTCAAAATCAGAGCAAAGCCAGCCCTACTGACAGCTGAAAACCTTGATTTTTCCATTTGCTGTCATTGGTAATATCATTGATATTATTCAGCCCTACAAAATATCGCCCATTAAAACGGAAGGCTCCTACTTTTAACTGCACTCCCCCCAACATAGAGAAGTCCCCTTTTTTAAAGGCATTGCTTGTATTTTGCAATAAGGAGTTGTCTTTATCAATAAGAATCCCGAACTGAGGACCTGCTTGTAAACTTAAGAAGCCACCTCCTAGTCTGTAATTCAATAAAAGAGGAATTGATACGTAATCTAATTTCACACTGGTCATTCCATTCAAGGCATTGTTCAATAAATTATTATAATTGGAATCCAGTTTGGTGTTGTATTGATTGTATAAAAACTCGGGTTGCAGAAATAACTTTTTAGAAAGTTTAATCTCTGCAAATCCCCCCAGCGCATAGCCAGATTTAAATTCATCTTTAAAAGATTTTCCTTCTACTTTGGTCACATTGGCACCCGCCTTAAAGCCCAAATGAAACTGAGCCATTAATGACTGAGAGCCTATAATTGCAAGGGATAATATGAGGATTTTTACTTTCATAAACAAAAGGTTGTGTTTGAACAAATAT
>JBMSWW010000059.1:0-8673 GCA_049425065.1 Chitinophagaceae bacterium | reverse complement strand
GCAGTCACCGCTGAAGCAATACAAACAATATTAAGAAGGGAAAAATATCCAAACCCCTATGAAGCACTAAAAGACCTTACCAGGGGCAATCAAAAAATCGACAAAAAAGCTATCCATCAATTTATTGATTCGCTAAAAGTTTCTGCTAAGGTTAAAAAGGAATTAAAGCAGATTACCCCACACAATTACACAGGCCTTCAACCCAAAATGTCCTGATAACTTATTTGTGAATTTCACTCGTGAAATGAAACTCAATATCAGGGTTGTTGGTACGCTCAGTATTCAAGAACCATTCACTTTGGGCTAAATACACAGGATGTCCGTCTTTATCCTCGGCAGAATTAGCCATTTTGAAACGTAGAAACTCTTCCATCTTTTTGGGTTCTTTGCTCATTAGCCAACAAGCTTTGTAAAACGGAAGGGGATTAAATATCACCGAAGCGCCATACTCCTGCAAAAGTCGATATTGAATTACTTCAAACTGCAATTCTCCCACGCAACCAATAATTTTCTTTGTTCCCCCAAATTGAGTAAACAACTGTGCTACGCCCTCATCTGTTAACTGCAATAACCCTTTCTCTAGCTGCTTTGTCTTCATAGGGTCTTTATTCACCACTTCTTTAAAGATTTCTGGCGAAAAGGAAGGAATTCCTGTAAAATAAAAATCTTCTCCTTCCGTGAGCGTATCTCCTATTTTAAAATTACCCGTATCAAAAAGACCTACCACATCCCCTGCGTAAGCATCTTCAATTATACTTTTGTCACGAGCCATAAAGGAATAAGGATTACTAAATCGAATCTCTTTATCTAATCGTACGTGATGATAATATTTATTACGTTCAAACTTCCCAGAACAAACTCTGAAAAAGGCAATGCGATCCCGATGTTTGGGATCCAGATTCGCATGGATCTTAAACACAAAACCGGTCATTTTATCTTCTTCCACATCTACTTTGCGCTCAGTAGTTTCACGGCTACGAGGAGTGGGCGCAATGCGAACAAAGGTGTCCAACATTTCTTTAACTCCAAAGTTGTTGATAGCACTTCCGAAAAATACTGGCGCCACTTTTGCCTGTAAATAATCTTCTACCTTCAATTCGCCATGAACCCCATCTACCAACTCCACATCTTCACGGAGAGAGGCCGCATCTTTTTCACCTAACTTCTCGTCGAGGATGGCATCCTTCAATCCACTAATAGCTAAGCTGTCTTCATCTGCACGAGTACCCGCGCGGAATAATAAAAGGCTTTTATTGCCGATATCATACACTCCTTTAAAGTCCTTCCCACTGTTGATGGGCCAGGTCATGGGATGAAGATGAATCGACAATTCTTTCTCAATTTCTTCTAGGAGGTCAAAACGGTTTTTACCGTCACGATCCATTTTGTTGATAAAAACAATTACCGGAGTATCTCTCATCCGGCATACTTCCATTAATCGCCGGGTTTGATCTTCGACCCCATTCACACTGTCTACTACCAAGATTACACTGTCAACTGCCGTAAGGGTACGATAAGTGTCTTCCGCAAAATCTTTGTGCCCTGGTGTGTCCAGCAAATTGATCAGCGTTCCGTTGTACTCAAAACTCATCACCGAAGTGGCTACCGAAATTCCACGCTGTCTTTCGATCTCCATGAAATCACTCGTGGCATGTTTTTTAATCTTATTACTCTTAACGGCACCCGCCACTTGTATAGCCCCTCCAAATAAGAGAAACTTTTCGGTTAGGGTAGTTTTTCCGGCGTCCGGGTGAGAAATGATCGCAAAACTGCGGCGGCGTAATATCTCTGAATGGTATTTCATAGAAGCGGCGCAAAGGTAAGGGCCTTCGGTCATTTACCTAAATCATCCTATTTAGCGCTTACACCGCTTGTCAAATAGTTGTATTTGGGGTTCATTTTGAATCTAAATTTGCACTATGTTCAGAAGAAGTACAGAAATAGTTGTTAGTAGTTTCAAAATGGCCCTACAGGAGCTTTGGAAAAACAAGCTGCGCACTTTTTTGTCTCTTTTTGGGATTACCATCGGAATATTTTGCATAATTGGAGTCCTAGCTACCGTGAACAGCTTGGAACAAAATATCCAGAATGAAATAAAATCACTGGGAAATAACACGATTTATATCGACAAATGGGAGTACAGTGGGGGTGGCCCAGACTATCCTTGGTGGAAATTTGTAAATCGCCCTTCGCCTCGTTACAATGAAATCAAAGAAATTAAAGAACGTACCCCCGCTGCTCAATTTGTAGCGTTTCATAACCAAGCAAACTACCCGATAGAGTTTGCAGGAAATCAATTAAACGGAGTAACTACCCATAGCATTAATGAAGACTTCGACAATATACAGCCCATTGAAATAAAATATGGAAGAATTATTGCCGAAAGAGAATTTGAAAGTGGTGCCAATGTGGCTGTACTTGGATTTGATGCTGCTGAAAAACTCTTTGGCAACCCTGAATTAGCGCAAGAGAAATACGTTGAAATCAGAGGGAAAAAAGTGTTGATTATTGGCATCATTAAAAAACAGGGTAAAGGAATTCTGGGTGGTGGTGGATGGGAATTTGACAATAGCCTCTTTCTCCCGTACCGATTTGGGAGAACCATTATGAATGAGCTCAAAGCCGATCCATTGATTATGGTGCAAGGAGACCCCTACGTATCAAGTAAAGCTTTGAAGGATCAGCTAACAGGCACCATGAGGGCAGTACGAAAATTGACTCCCACGCAAGAAGATAATTTTGCGTTGAATGACATTAATGACTTTAGTAAAGTGATCGGTGACATTTTTGTCAATGTAAATATCGGGGGCTGGGCCATTGCCGCCTTGTCATTGATAGTCGGCATGTTTGGAGTGGCCAATATCATGTTTGTATCCGTTAGAGAGCGCACCAACCAAATAGGTCTCAAAAAAGCGATTGGAGCCAAGAGCAATATCATTCTTACAGAATTTTTATTAGAATCCTCTTTCTTATGCATCATTGGAGGAATGATCGGACTCGCACTGGTATTTATACTTACTCAAATTCTGACCAAAGCGTTAAATTTTCCAGTGTTTATTTCCACCTTCAATATGATGCTGGCTATTGGTATTTGTATCATTGTAGGCGTCATTGCAGGATTTGTTCCTGCGAGACAGGCCGCTAGGATGGATCCGGTAGTAGCCATTCGCAGTAAATAAAATACCGACCAAGGCTCCTTATTTTTGCATTAGTGTCCATTAAAATCCTGGCCATAGAATCCTCTTGTGATGAAACCTCTGCTGCCGTTTGCGTGGATGGTGAAATTCATTCAAATTTTATTGCAGGTCAAACCGTACACGAACAATATGGCGGCGTAGTACCAGAGTTAGCCTCTCGGGCGCATATGCAAAATATTGTACCTGTTGTTGATACCGCATTAAAAAAAGCAGGAATTGAGCTTGCTGAATTAGATGCCATTGCTTTCACGCAAAGTCCTGGGCTAATCGGATCTTTGTTAGTAGGAGGACAATTTGCAAAATCATTGGCGCTCTCTTTGAATAAACCCTTGATTGCAGTTCATCATTTGCAAGCGCATGTACTGGCTAATTTAATTCCCACGCACAGGCCATCGTTCCCTTTTCTCTGTCTCACAGTGAGTGGAGGCCATACTCAAATTATTCGATGCGACGCCCCCTCTACTTTAACAGTGCTGGGAGAGACTATTGATGACGCGGCCGGAGAAGCTTTTGACAAATCGGCCAAACTGATTGGCCTACCCTACCCAGGCGGTCCCTTAATTGATAAATTTGCAAAAGAGGGAAATCCAACTCGCTTTTCATTTCCTGAGCCAAAAATACCCGGCTTGGATTTTAGTTTTAGTGGACTAAAAACCTCTATTCTTTACTTTTTACAAAATGCAGGAAAGAGCAACTCCTACCATCCGGATCTTGTGGTAAGCGATTCTGAAAAGGAAGCTTTTATACAAGAGAATTTAGCAGATATCTGCGCTTCTATACAAGCACGTATCGTATCAATTTTGCTACATAAACTTGAAAAAGCCGTTCTGCAAACGGGAATTAAAGAAATTTGCTTGGCAGGAGGCGTATCTGCCAACAGTAGCCTTCGAAAAAGTTTTCAGGAAATAGGCAAACATCGTGGCTGGAAATGCTATGTGCCCGATTTTGAATACTGCACAGATAATGCGGGAATGATTGCCATTACGGCTTACTACAAATTTTTAGAAAATAAATTCAGCCCCCTTGATCTGCGCTCATCAGCCAGAGCAGTTTGGGAATAAACAATGGCTAATAGTTTCTTTTCTTTTAAACAGTTCACCATACACCAAGATCGTTGTGCCATGAAAGTAACAACGGATGCTTGTCTTTTTGGGGCCTGGATTGCGGAGCAATTAGAAAGTTCAACCGAAAACTATACTTCTTGTTTGGACATTGGTGCCGGAACCGGCTTGTTGAGTCTACAATTGGCGCAAAAGTTGGCGAATTACTCTTTTACCGCTGTAGAAATTGACGAAGACGCTGCTGCACAGGCGCTTGATAATTTTCAAAACTCGCCTTGGAAGAATCGCATCAACATCGTGCAAGCGGACGTACGAGAAATTTCATTGACCAACAAAGTGGATGTCATCTTCAGCAATCCTCCCTTCTATGAAGACGATCTTCGCTCCCCGAATGTTAACAAAAACAGGGCCCATCATGATGAGAGTCTATTACTAACAGAAGTGATAGATATTATCAATCATCACCTTCAACCCAACGGGAGATTCTTTTTGCTACTTCCCTACAAAAGGAAATCAGAAATTGAACGGCACTTAACTGACAATGAACTTCACATAGAGAAACTAGTGTTGGTAAAACCGTCCCCCGAAAATGATTATTTCCGTATCATGATCAAGGGCACTCATAAAAGCGTAAATACTGGCGAAACAATCAGCCAGACAATGGAGGTTACTGATACCGAAGGCAATTATACCCACTTTTTCACCTCTTTGTTGAAGGATTATTATCTCTACTTATAAACCTGCGTATTCGCTCATATAGTTATAAGGGGCAGTTAGGCATCCTTGCTTAACAATAGTAGCTCGTTCTATGGTGTCTACCCCCTCCTTGAATAATAAATCTTCTAGGATAAACTTTATTAGTTGCTCTCCAAAATACCTACTGGCATCGCGGGGTAGTTCATTGGGCAAATTTCCTACTGCCATCACATCGATAGAATCCGATAAAAATGGAGCTGTTTTTTGAAGGGTTCTACGATCCACTCCGTAAATGGGATCCTCAATGGTTTGGTCCCCTAGATTAATGGGGACGGAACCAAAGGCATCATCGGTAACATCCGCGATGGTAGCTATTTTAAAAGACGGTTGCTGGACATCGGTTGACTCAAAAAGACGCGGCATACTTTCTTCCCAATATATGCCGTTCATCAAAATATCTGTAACACTTGTATATTGCTTGAACAGACATTCATACAGGGCTGGATTTCCGTGAAACTCATCCCGACTATATCGACCCGTGGCCATGTTTCTGTAAAGATCGGCCCCCTTCAACTGCGTATAAACTGGGTACGTAAAGGTCTTTTTAAGGTACTCATCTGGCTCCACCTCATGAATTTGCATCAAATTCATGACCTCCAAAATGCCATGCGCTACGCGGCCGGAACCTGTCACTACCACCTTGACCGAAGGTAACTTTAACCCAAAGTAACTATGCATTAACTCTTTGAAATCCTTTTGTTTATACACTCTATCTAGATTAAATGTGCCGGTTCTTTTACCGTAAGACATCATACCATTATGTGCCCCCACGATTCCTGCAAAGAAGCCAAAACCAATAATCCGCTGCCCGTCCTCATGTTCTAAACATTCATAATCTATAAGGGTAATTTCTCGTTCAAGAATAACCCGTAACATGGACTGATTATATGGCTGCAATTTTTTGGTGTGAGAAAAGAAGAGGTACTTTTTGCCTGGCAACAGCTGGGCTACCGGTACCTCTTTGATACCAAAAATGTACTCGCAATTGCTTAAATCTTCATTTAATTCTACCCCTGCCCTTTCATACTCCCGGTCTGCAAAACAACGACTGGGAGATGGCTGAACAGTTATTTGGACGGCTGGAAAATTCTGTTGTAACCATTTACATTGAGAAGGAGTAAATGCCACCCTATTATCAGGTGGATTTTTCCCTTCACGAATAATACCGATCCTAGTCATAGGCATACCTTTGCAATCGTGGAACAAATGTAACCGTAATACCCCAGTAATTATATGACCTACTTTGAACTATTTGAAATCCCTTTTTCCTTGCAAGTGAATGCTCAGTTGCTCTCTAAAAAATATTTTGACTTAAGCCGAAAATATCACCCCGATTTTTTTACGCAGTCCGATAGCGCTTCACAGGAAGAAGCCTTAGAAATGACTTCTTTACTCAATAAAGCCTGGAAAACGTTCAAAGACCCCAATGCTACCCTTCGCTATGCCCTTACCCTAAAAGGGCTTCTGGATTCGGAGGAGAAACACCAACTCTCCCCTGACTTTTTGATGGAAATGATGGACATTAATGAACAATTATCGGAAGGGGATCCTTCCACCTTTCCTGCCCTTGAAGAGAAGTTGAAAAAAATTGAAGAGGCTATTTACGGACCTGTCAAAGCCATTATTGAACAATACCAGGATGGTAGCACGAGCCACACTCAACTACTTGAAGTAAAGGAGTATTATTTCCGGAAAAAATACCTGAATCGAATTCGCCAGCGATTGTCCAACTAAGCTTGTTGCAAAACCCAGAATAGTGTACATTTGCACCCCTGCCCGGGTGGCGGAACTGGTAGACGCAGCAGACTCAAAATCTGCCGTCCGCAAGGATGTATCGGTTCGATTCCGATCTCGGGCACAAACGCCTTTTCAACGAAGTTGAAAGGGCGTTTTTCATTGTGAGCGTTGAAAGCTTGCTTTCAAAAGCGAACAAGGGAAAACGACCGCCCACGCCGAAGGCGTGGGAAAGGCTTTGGGTAAGACCAATGCATAAGAAACTGCATCGCACGGCGATGCGAATCCGATCTCACTTCATTACTACTCCACTGGTGTCTATCGTCAACACTCGTTGCATATCTTTTTGTAACGAATCAATTGCGGCTACGGCCTGCTTTACTTGGTTATGCGGCATACTGCTCTGATCCATCAACACCTTAATAGCCTCCAAGTTCTGCCAGTGATAATTGATTTGAGGTTCACTAAACTTAAATACATATACTTTTTCGGAGGCGAAAGCCAATAAGCCCACACAAAAAATTATTAAAATGCGGAGAGAATCTTCTTTTTCATAAAGTTTGTTTTTAAATTAAAAAAAGGATTTACAGATTGCAATCTTATCAACGTTGATAGATGCAATATCATTCTGAGGGGAGCTTTAAATAAATGATGCCACTCTTTACAGAAAAAATTCTGGACAAATAAAAAGAGGGGCTGATCATCATCAATCTGATGACAATCAACCCCTCTTTATGAATAGAAATTTATTTAATGTATAATCGATACTTTTCCTGTGGCTAACACTTTAGAAGTACCCTCAATCAAACGAACAATATAGATACCACTGGCAATATTGGCTAAATCAATATCCATTAGTTGATAGCGACTATTAATAGCGAATTCTTTTCGAAACACCAGCGCCCCTCTTGCATCGTAGATACCAATACTATACTTAGCAGATGTGGGACTGTAGTAAGAAACTTTAAATTGACCATTGTTAGGACTTGGGAAAATAAATAGACGGGTGGTAGCAGAATCTCCAATCACTAGCGCGTTGGATGTATTGGTGCAAGGCAGCGATGGAGGATTGTTTTGCACACGCAGGGTGTAGCTTCCACTTGGGTGCTTAATTCCAATAGAATCAAGATAAGAACTTGCTTCTCCCGGCAATAGTGAATTATTCAAATACCAGGCATAGCTATATGATCCTACAGGAGTCACAGTAGCGTTTATTGAAGTAGTTAACCCTGGATAAATACTTGTGTAAGGACTAGCAGTAATTGTTGCTATAGGATTGGGCACCACGGTTACTTGCACGGTTGAAGAGGTAGCACTACAACCAAAAGTATTAGTAACAGTAACTGAATAAGTTCCTGAAGTAGTTACCATGGTTGACTGTGAGCTGGCACCATTATTCCAAGCCCATGAGCTTCCGGCAGAAGCTGCTAAAAGCACATTATCCCCATCACAGATTGTGGTAGGCGTCAATGGAGTAATAACAGCAGCAGGAACAGGATTTACGGTAACAGTAACAGGCAATGAGGTAGTAAGACATCCGCCCGAAGCTATAGAGACAGTGAAAGTCTCGGTAGTAGAGATAGTAATTGAAGCAGAGGTGGCTCCATTACTCCATTGATAAGTGCCGGCTGGACTTGCAGTGAGCACTACACTATTACCCTGACAAAATACAAGGGGCCCGTTGGCACTAATAGTAGCGACAGGGATCGCTATCAGGGTTAAGGTGACTGAGGTTCTGTCAACACTTTCACAACCTGTGCTATTATCTTTTGTTGCGGCATAATAAGTTACTGTACCAATAGTATTCAATATTGGATTAGTGATCGGAGACCCAGCGGTTGCAGCAGTGTCCCAAACAACACTATATCCAGCTGGCACCGCTGCAGAAGCTGTTAAAGTTGGGATAGGCGCTCCAGCACAAATAT
>JBMSWW010000058.1:0-8729 GCA_049425065.1 Chitinophagaceae bacterium | reverse complement strand
AAAGAATCTTGCGGAACAGAGGATAGAACACTTAAAAGAAAAACAAACAAGTCTTCGCGGATTCCTGGGCCGTGCAGAAGGTCAGTTGAAGGGGACTCACGAGAGTATTGATTTCACCGCTGTGCATATAAAAGAGGAAGAGATAGCGCTGGAAAAATTGCAAGCCGAACTGGAACAATTACAAAGTAACCTCGCTGCTAAGCGAACTTCATTGGATGCTAAAAGACAAGCGCTTGATGCTTTACGTCACGAATTCCAGCAAACGCAGCGTAAGCAATTTGATGCGGAGAAGAAAGTAGCAGTAGCGGATACTTCGGTGCAAAATATTCAGCGTACCATCCATCAATTGGAATTAGAAAGCCAGCATCGTTTGCAACAAATGAAGCAAGTGGATGCTGATAGGGAGACCAAAGAAAAAAACCTTGCCATTCGCAGGGTAGATCTAGAGCAATTACAACAGCACCAAGAAAAAACAAAAGAGCAGATTCTTCAAACACAATCTGTGTTAGATGAGATGCGTAATGAACTAGCAGAGGAAAATCGTAAGCTGGATGCCAAAAAGAATGAGTATGATCTATTAAAGAGCATGATTGATTCTATGGAGGGATATCCGGATTCTGTGAAGTTTCTTCATAACAATCCCAAATGGAAATCAGGAGTGCCTATTCTCTCTGATATTTTATATGTTAAAGAAGAGTTCCGCACGGCACTGGAGAATGTATTAGAACCCTACCTTAGTTATTATGTAGTAGATAATCTTGCAGAAGGATTGGCCGCTGTTGATTTACTGAACGAGAATAAGAAAGGAAAGGCTAACTTCTTTTTGTTAGATCAGATCAACGCTGGAGCTAAGGCAGCGTCTTCTCAAACTCTCGATGGAGGAATTGCCGCGTTAAGTGTGGTAGAGGTAGAAGAAAAATATAAAAATTTAGCACAGCATCTATTAGGAAATGTTTTCATTGCCGATAATGAAGATGCGCTTGGTAATAGTAATGGCTTTGTTGTTATCGAAAAGCAAGGTCGTTATGTAAAAGGAAAGTTCTCTTTAACCGGCGGTAGTGTAGGTCTTTTTGAAGGAAAGAAGATCGGTAGAGCTAAAAACCTTGAAAAATTACAAGTAGAAATTGAGTCACAAGCTAAAGTGGTGGAAACGCTTCGCGCGAACATTCAGCTCAAGCATAACGAGGTGATAGCCTTTAATGAAGATTTAAGAGAGAATAAGCTTCGCGAAACAGAACGAGAAATTCAGCAATTGACAAATGAAGTATTTGCGCTGCAAAATAAAATTGAAAACCTCCAGGCTTCACAAAACAATGGCCAGCAACGATTGAGAGAGTTGCAAGCCCAGGTAGAACAAATGCATCAGTCAGTAGCGGATGTTCGTAAGGAGTTGGAAACGTTGAATGTTGAATTAGAACAACGTAGTCTGGGTTTGCAACAAGCAGAAGAGGAGTATCGAAATACAGAAGCCGATTATAACGAGGCTACACGTCAGTATAATGAATTTAATTTGCAAGTAACTCGTCAGCAAAGTAAACTGACGGGGTTGAGGCAGGAATTTGAATTCAAGAGTAATCAGTTGCATGATTTAAAAGCCCAAATAGATCAAAGTAATATTCAGATTACAGAAACAGAAGAGGCTATTATTTTGTCAGAAAAGCAACTACTAGAGATTCAAGCGTCTTTAGTAGCTCAAATGCAAAAGAAAGAAGAGGAAGAAAAGAAATTAAACGAAACTGATCAGGCATATTATAATTTCCGTAATTCACTGAACGATAAAGAAAGTGCTATTCGTCACCAGGTTAAAGAAAAAGAACAAGTTGAATACTTGTTAGCCGCTATCAAAGACAAACTGAACGAGTTGAAATTACAGTTGGCAGGGATGAAAGAAAGAATGAGTGTTGAGTTTCGAATTGACTTGGAAGAAATTTTGGGAGAGTCCCGTTCTTCTGAAACTTCGGTGGAAGAATTACAAGCTGCTGCTGACAGAATGAAAAAACGCTTGGAGAATTTGGGAGAAGTAAACCCTACAGCTATAGAGGCCTTTACCGAAATGAAAAAGCGCTATGATTTTATCGTTGAGCAAAAAACAGACTTAGTTACTGCCAAAGACAGCTTGTTGAAAACAATTGAGGAGGTAGAAGCAACCGCTAACCAAAAATTTCTCGATACCTTCAATCAGGTTCGAACTAATTTCCAGAAGGTATTCAAAACACTTTTCACAGAAGATGACCAGTGTGATTTGGTTTTGGAAAATCCAGAAAATATTGCCGAAAGTAGCATTGATGTAGTGGCAAAGCCTAAAGGCAAACGTCCATCTTCTTTGACGCAGCTGAGTGGAGGAGAGCGTACATTAACTGCTACCGCCTTACTTTTTGCTATCTATCTCATTAAGCCGGCTCCATTCTGTATCCTGGATGAGGTGGATGCCCCATTAGATGATGCTAACGTGGGTAAGTTTACCAATATGATTCGTCAGTTCAGTGAAAACTCTCAGTTTATTATTGTTACCCACAATAAAATGACCATGAGTACGGTTGACGTAATTTATGGGATAACCATGCAGGAGCCTGGAGTAAGTAAACTGGTAACAGTGGATTTTCGCAATTTGCAGCAGAACTAATCAAATTAGCTTCATGCGCCAGTTCCTGATAATTGTATATATCTGTTTCTTACTATTTAAAGGGTATTCCCAGGGCCAGCCTGAAGGGCTATTTTTAGGGGCCAAAGCTCCCGACTTTAAGGCCAATGATCAGTTTGATCGAGAAATTCAGTTTAGGGAAGAAGCAAAAAATCAAAAAGCTGTAGTTGTATTTTACAGAGGGTATTGGTGTCCACATTGTACCCGTTTGTTAAGTAGAATTCAAGACTCGTTACACCTCTTTACAGAAAAAGGGGTTACCGTTATAGCCGTTTCACCGGAGTCGACGGTAAACAGGGCAAAAACCTTGGAGAAAACAAAAGCGGGATTTTCTCTGATTTCTGATTCTGGATTGACTATTATCAGAAAGTATGATCTCGCTTATGAGCTTTCGGAGAGCTTGTTGTCAAGATACCGTACGGCAGGTTTGGATATACCTTCTATCAATTACCCGAATGGTCCTTTTTTGCCGGTACCCTCTGTATTTATGGTGGGCGAAGACTATACCATTAATTTTCGCTTTTTTGATCCAGAACATAAAACAAGGATCAGTGTGAAGCAACTACTGGAGAACCTGTAAACTGCTTTTACTTTAACAGCGAGGTTAATTCTTCTTGGCTAACGATGCCTTGTTTTCTCCAAACTTCTTTCCCATTTTTATAAATGATGAAAACTGGAATTGAAGTAATTTCCATAGCATTCATAAGGTTGGTATGTACGCCAGCGTCAATTTTGGTTAAGGTAATTTTCAAAGATTTGTCTTCTTTCAGCGCTTTTAACACAGGCTCCATTTTTACGCAAGGAGGGCACCAGGTGGCGCCAAAATCAACAAGCGTGGTTCCCTTTGCGGGAATACTATTTTGATATTGCTCCAGGGTTAGTTGGGTTTCCGTATAAATTGGGTTTTCAATGGGGAGTTTATTATATCTCCAAGCATTGATGCCGCCGCTTAATTCTACTACATTTTTAAACCCATTGGACCGCATCCATTCAGCAGCGGCATAGGATCTTCCGCCACTTAGACAATAGATGTATACCGGCTTATTGGGGTCAATATATTTTACACGGTCAAAAAACTGGTCTTTATTTAGCCAATCAGCCCACAAAGCATTTTTTAAATGACCGCTATTGAACTCACTGGCAGTCCTAACATCGAAAATTTGCACTTCATTATTGTCGATAGCCGTTGCAAATGCCATGGGTTCTAGCTGTTCTGGTGTGGATGTTTGTGAGGAACAGGCTATTACCATCAGACAGCAAAAAAGGACTAAACTATTTTTCATATTTAACAGAAATTGATATGCAATATAAAGTTTTTCATAGGGAAATTATTATCCCCAGTTGTTAATAAGTACCTTCTATAAAGGGCGCTTCTCAATTGTTATATTTGCCTGTTTTATACCTATGGCTAACGAAAAAGATAAAAACCTGTTTGCGTATACCGAAGACAGTATCCAGTCGCTAGATTGGAAGCAACATATACGACTTCGTCCCGGAATGTATATTGGAAAATTAGGGGATGGGTATGCTCCTGATGATGGAATTTATGTCCTCATCAAGGAGGTGATTGATAACTGCATCGATGAGTATACCATGGGGTATGGAAAGTCTGTCGATTTAAGTATTGAGAATAAGACGGTTACTGTTCGAGATTACGGACGGGGAATTCCGCTGGGAAAAGTGGTGGATGTAGTAAGTAAGATCAACACAGGTGCTAAATACGATAGTAAGGCCTTTCAAAAATCAGTGGGATTAAATGGGGTAGGTACTAAAGCCGTAAATGCCTTGAGTACTTATTTCAAAGTAATGGCTGTTCGAGATGGAAAGGAAAAAACGGCTGAATTTGAAAGAGGCGAACTAACAAAGGAATATAAAGAAGCTAAGACAAAAGAACCCAACGGAACGCTGGTAAGTTTTACTCCGGATGAAACCATTTTTAAAAATTACCGGTTTCTATATGAGTATATCGAGAATCAGTTGTGGAACTATTGTTTTTTGAATGCCGGACTCAAGATCAATTTTAATGGGAAGACATTTTTTAGCAAAAATGGATTGCTGGATTTATTGCAGCGAAAAACAAATGAAGATGAGATTCGTTACCCCATCATTCATTTAAGTGGCAATGATATTGAAGTAGCTATTTCACATACGAACGATTACGGAGAAGATATTTACAGCTTTGTTAACGGCCAGCATACCACTCAAGGGGGAACGCATCAGCAGGCGTTTCGGGAAGCTTATGTAAAGACAATTCGTGATTTCTTTAAAAAAGATTACGATGCCTCTGATATACGAACAGGTATTGTAGCGGCTGTTTCTTTGCGCGTGGTGGAGCCAGTTTTCGAATCGCAGACCAAAACAAAATTAGGGTCAGTTAATGTAGATGTAGACGGCCCTAGCATGCGTCAGTTTGTGGGAGATTTTCTATCCAAAGAACTAGACAATTACCTGCATAAGCATCCTGCAGTGGCCGATGCGCTAAAGAAAAGAATAGAGCAAAGTGAACGTGAGCGCAAAGAGCTGGCAGGTATTAAAAAACTAGCCAATGAAAGAGCCAAGAAAGCAAATCTTCATAATCGAAAATTAAGAGATTGCCGCTATCATCTCAATGAGGAGCCCCCTACCAAAGGGAAAGATGATTTTCTGGCTCTTCAACAAGACACTACCATATTTATTACTGAGGGTGATAGCGCTAGCGGCTCCATTACTAAAGCCAGAAAAGTAGAAACACAAGCAGTATTTAGTTTAAGAGGAAAACCCTTGAATTGTTTTGGCTTAACCAAGAAGGTAGTGTATGAAAATGAAGAGTTCAACTTATTGCAACATGCGTTGAATATTGAAGAAGGGTTAGAAGGACTTCGCTACAACAATATTATCATTGCTACCGATGCTGACGTAGACGGAATGCATATTCGCCTTTTGTTAATGACTTTTTTCCTCCAGTTTTTTCCAGACTTAGTAAAGCATGAAAAGATATATGTGCTGGAAACGCCTCTATTCCGGGTGCGAAATAAGCAAGAAACTATTTATTGTTACAGTGAGCAGGAAAAGCAAGCAGCAATGAAAAAGCTTGGCAATAAACCAGAAGTTACCCGCTTTAAAGGACTTGGTGAAATTAGCCCGGATGAGTTTGCACAATTTATCGGGCCTGATATGCGTAAGCAATTGATGCGTCTGGAACAGGGTGATCATATTCAGCAATTACTGGAATATTATATGGGAAAAAACACTCCGGATCGACAAGAGTTTATAATTCAGAATCTGAAAGTAGAGTTAGACATAATTGAAGAAACTCTTTAAGTTAAACTATGTTTGAATTCCACGCTGATCGTAAACGTTACTTTGAGATTCAGTATTTGAATGCCAAGGAGTATGTATTGCCTTTTATTGAGCAATACCTGCCTATCAATGTTGGAATGCGTGTATTAGAAATTGGTGCTGGGGAAGGGGGTGTACTGAAAGCTTTCCTGGAAAGAGGTTGTACCGGCGTAGGAGTGGAGTTGGATAAATTACGCGTGGAATGGGCTTGCGGTTTTTTATGGGAAGAAATAGGTAGAGGCCAATTGCACTATGTGGACAAGGATATTTATCAAACGGATATCAAGACTGATTTGAAAGGGAAATTCGATATAATCATTTTAAAAGATGTGATAGAGCATATCCATGACCAGCCCAAGTTGATTCGTTGGATGCGTCAATTACTGCTTCCTACGGGAGTAATTTTCTTTGGTTTTCCTCCATGGCATATGCCATTTGGTGGTCACCAGCAAATGGCATATTCTATTATATCAAGACTTCCCTATATACATCTTCTACCTCGTTTTATTTACCGAGCAATCTTAAAGTGGAATAAGGAGCCGGTTCAGGATCTGTTAGAGATAAGAGATACACAAATTTCTATAGAGCGATTTGAAAAAATATGTAAAGAGACCGGATACTCTTTAGTAGCGAAGCAACATTACTTGATCAATCCTATTTATAAATGGAAATTTGGTTGGGAAGCTAAAAAGCAATTTCCATTAATTAGTGTTATTCCCTGGGTTCGTAACTTTTTAACTACCTGTGCTTATTATTTAGTTCAGGCTAAAGAACAAAATTAACATACAACAGTATGCTACATATACTTTTCAATGAATCGGATGTTCAATTATTGAATGAAGTGATAGCCATGGATGAAAGCTTGTCTGGGCCGGTTCATGTAATTAAAGATGATTTTGCCGTGGGACCGCTTACTGCGCTCGATAGCGAGGAGGGATGGCAGGAGCGACTTCAATGGTGGAAAAATATGCTGAAAGGGTCACCTTATGATGAAGAACATGCTGGAAGTTTTGATGATCGTACTACGGTTCAGCAGATAACTTCTTGGTTGGACAATAATCCTGAGCAAGAATGTTGGATTTGGATGGCACAAAATCAACATGATGTTAGTGGTTATTTCTGGTTGATGCCTCAATTACGGAACTGGCAGGGAAGAGTAATGATTATTTACTTAAATAATTTACCTTTCTTAAATGATAAGGGGCAATTATTTTATCCCTCTTGGTTAAGTGAAATTCCCGCCAAAGAATTTTTAAAAGCTAAAAAATTAGCGAGACCCATTACGGTTAGTGAATATGAAATTGATCCGGATGAGTGGAGAAAACTGGTAGAGGAAAATGCTGTGGTACGCATTTTAGAAGGGGGTAAGAAAATTGTAGGAAAAGAAACTGATTTTTATGATGTGGAGATCATTAAAAATACTACCGGAGATTGGCAAAAAGCTAATCGTGTGCTTACTAATACGCTCAATAGAATGAAAGTTAAAACCGGAGATATTTTTTTAATGAGCCGTGTTAAATATTTAATTGAGTCGGGAAAATTTGAAGTAAATGGGGAGGTAGTAAAGGGTTGGAAAGATTTTGATATTAAACTTGCAGGGGTTGTTTCTTCATCTATTCCGGTTTCAGATAATTAATTTTTGAGAAATGAGTGCAGCTAAGAATAAAACTTTTTTTATTGATTTATCCAGTGAAACTGGAATTCAAGGCCAATATAGAAACTGGTTTCTGGATTATGCCTCTTATGTTATTTTAGAAAGAGCGGTGCCTGCGGTGGAAGATGGATTGAAGCCTGTACAGCGTAGGATTTTACATGCCATGAAAGAAATGGATGATGGTCGCTTCAATAAAGTAGCGAATATTATTGGGCAAGCCATGCAGTATCATCCTCATGGTGATGCGAGTATTGGGGATGCCTTGGTAAACATTGGGCAAAAGGATCTTTTGATTGATACGCAAGGTAACTGGGGCGATGTGAGAACAGGCGATGATGCGGCGGCGGCCCGCTATATAGAGGCTCGTCTAAGCAAGTTTGCATTAGAGGTAGCTTTTAACCCCAAAACCACTGAATGGCAGTTGAGTTATGATGGTAGAAAGAATGAACCGGTAGCGTTACCTATGAAATTTCCCTTGCTATTGGCGCAGGGAGCGGATGGGATTGCCGTAGGTCTCTCTACTAAAATTTTACCGCACAACTTTAATGAATTATTGGACGCTTCCGTAAAATATTTGCGTGGACGAAAGTTCGAATTATTCCCTGACTTTCAAACTGGCGGAATGATTGATGTAGCGGACTATAACCAAGGAAAGCGCGGAGGAAAGGTGAAAGTGCGTGCACATATTGAGGAGGTAGACAAAAAAACATTGGTCATTAAAAGTGTTCCTTATGGAGTTACCACTACTCAATTTATGGAATCCATTGTGAAGGCTAATGATCAGGGAAAGATTAAAATCAAAAAGGTAACCGATAACACGGCAGCAGAGGTGGAAATTCAGGTGGACCTGGCTGCAGGAATTTCTCCGGACATTACTATTGATGCCTTGTATAAGTTTACCGATTGCGAAACGGCTATTTCTCCTAATGCCTGTGTGATTGTGGATCAAAAACCACAGTTTTTAACAGTACAAGATCTTCTTCGTCTTTCTGTAGACAATACGAAGAATTTATTAGGAAAAGAACTTCAAATCCGTTTGGCGGAGTTGCAGGAAAAATGGCATTATACATCCCTGGAAAAGATTTTCTTTGAAGAGAAGATTTACAAGGAGTTAGA
>JBMSWW010000057.1:0-8824 GCA_049425065.1 Chitinophagaceae bacterium | reverse complement strand
AAATTTTCAATTTTTTCTCCCAGATGTCCCACCACAAAAATGAATTCTTGAATACCGGCATCTTTGAGCTGATCCACAATAATCCCCAAAATAGTTTTTCCCGCCAAGGGGATCAGGGCCTTGGGCTGTGTGTAACTGTGCGGGCGAAGTTTAGTTCCAACCCCCGCTACGGGAATGATGGCTTTCATGCTTATACGAAAGTAGCTCTTTTACCATAATTTTGTTGCTCATCCTTATTTCCACTTCCATGCAAAAAGACATACAGGTATTCCAGTTATTGCGTAGAGAGTTAGATCGCCAGCGCCATGGCATAGAATTAATTGCTTCCGAAAATTTTACCTCCCTAGCAGTAATGCAGGCAATGGGCTCAGTAGCTACTAACAAATATGCAGAGGGTTATCCTGCTAAACGATATTACGGAGGCTGCGAAGTGATAGATGAGTTGGAGACGCTAGCCATTGAGCGATTAAAAAATATATTTGGAGCCTCTTGGGCCAACGTGCAGCCTCATAGCGGCGCACAGGCCAATACCGCTGTTTTTCTTGCTTGTCTGAAACCGGGTGATAAAATTTTAGGACTGGATCTTAGCATGGGAGGACACCTAACCCATGGTAGTGCTGCTAACTTCAGCGGCAAATATTACCAAGCGTTTTTCTATGGCGTAGATAAAGAGACTGGATTAGTTGACTACGAACAATTAGAAGCTGTTGCTCGAAAAGAAAAACCTAAGATGATCATATGCGGGGCTTCTGCGTATAGCCGTGATTGGGACTATAAGAGAATACGCGCTGTGGCCGATGAAATCGGAGCCTTGGTTTTGGCTGATATTGCTCACCCTGCTGGTTTAATTGCTACGGGCTTGTTGAATGACCCATTAGATCATTGTCATATTGTAACTTCCACTACGCATAAAACCTTGCGCGGACCTCGCGGAGGAATCATCATGATGCGCCATGATTTTGATAACCCTTTTGGAATAAAAGATCCCAAAGGAAATATTCGTTCTATGAGTGCTTTGCTTGATTTAGCCGTGTTTCCTGGCATGCAGGGAGGACCCCTGGAGCATGTGATTGCCGCAAAAGCTGTAGCCTTCGGAGAAATTCTACAAGACGATTTCAAGATTTACGGTAAACAGGTAATTGCAAACGCACAAGCCATTGCCAAAGCTTTTGTAGAAAAAGGATATCATTTGATTAGCGGAGGTACAGACAACCATTTGATGCTAATTGACCTTCGCAATAAAAATATTACCGGAAAAAAAGCGCAGGAAACCTTAGACAGAGCGCATATTACGCTCAATAAGAATGCCGTTCCTTTCGACGATAAGTCGCCTTTTGTTACCTCTGGTATTCGCGTAGGAGTACCTGCCGTTACCTCACGCGGATTGAAAGAAAAAGAAATGGACATCATTGCTGACCTTATTGATCGTGTTATAACCCAAGCCGATGATGAAAAAACAATTGAACAGGTACGTGCGGAGGTAAAACAACTGATGGAACAATTCCCTCTTTATCCTGAACTAGGTTAATTAATTAATAATGATTCAGCGCTCACAAACTCTTTGGTTGCTGCTTTCACTGGTGGCTAGCGGACTTAGTTTTCAGTTTCCATTTGCCGTGGGAGAAATTTCCACCACAGAAACTAGTACCCAAGTGATCCTTGATGGAGGAAGCTCTTTGTTCATTCTGATTATGACCATTTTTGTTCAAGCGCTCGCCCTGATCACCATCTTTCTCTATAAGAATAGAAAAAGCCAGCAATGGCTTTGTACATTGGGGGTCATCGCCTCTACTCTACTTCTTTTTCTATATATCCTAGAAATGAAGAAATTAATTCAACCCATTCCGACTCTCACGTCTTTACTCGTATTAGCAGTATTGACAGGATACATCATGGCGCTCACGGGTATTCGTCGTGATGAGAAACTGATTAGAGATCAAGATAAACTTCGCTAGGTAAGCATAATTTTTACAGATACTTTCCGGTTTGACTACGCTTGCATTTTTTTAAATCAGCAGGCGTTCCTGCAAACACTAACTCACCTCCCCCGTCTCCGGCCTCAGGACCAAGATCAATGATCCAATCAGCACTGCGCAGTACATCAGTATTGTGTTCAATAACAATTATGGAGTGCCCTTGAGCCAATAAGGCTTGAAAAGAGGATAACAATTTTTTAATATCATTAAAATGCAGGCCAGTAGTAGGCTCATCAAAAATGAAGAGAATATGCTGAGATGATTTTGTACGCCCTAAGAAGGAAGCTAGTTTTACTCGTTGTGCTTCTCCGCCAGACAGCGTATTAGCAGATTGTCCTAGTTTAATATATCCCAATCCCACATCTTGCAAGGGCAGTAGTGCTTTCACTAAGGATCGCTCGCTGGCAAAAAATTGAAGGGCCTCATCTACACTCATTTCTAACACCTGATGAATTGATTTCTCGCCATAAGTCACCTCCAATACTTCTTCTTTGAATCGCTTACCTCCGCAAGACTCACAAGTAAGATGAACATCGGCCAGAAATTGCATTTCTACAATTTGTTCTCCTTCTCCTTTACAGGTATCGCAACGTCCCCCATCTACATTAAAAGAAAAATGTTTTGGTTGAAACCCTCTCATTTTACTTAAGGGTTGGGAAGCAAAAAGATCTCTGATTTCATCGTAGGCCTTGATATACGTAACCGGATTACTTCTTGAAGAACGACCAAGTGGATGCTGATCTACCAACTCCACTTGTGTAATCCTGTTAATATCGCCACTCAATCCACTGTATTTACCTTCGAGCAAACTATAATCGCCCAATTTTCGTAGCATGGCAGGATACAAAACCTGTTTCACTAAACTTGTTTTGCCACTTCCACTCACACCACTGATCGCGCAGAGAACATTCAGCGGAAATTCAACGGTGAGATCTTTCAGATTATGTTGCTTCACCCGCTCCAATTGAATAGAGTACTTCCAGGGAGTGGGCTTACAAACAGGAGCTACCACTAACTCTTGACGTAAGTATTGACCCGTGAGGCTATTGGCCTGTTTTTTTATAAATGCGTAACCACCTTGCGCCACTACCTCACCACCTAAATGAGAAGCCAAGGGGCCCATATCAATAATATGATCGGCTTGCTCCATCAACATAGCATCGTGTTCTACCACTAGCACCGTATTTCCTAACTCTCTAAGCTCCTTCAATACCGTTATCAAATTAGCCGTATCACGTGGATGTAATCCTATTGAGGGCTCATCTAATATGTACAAAGAGTCGGTCAAATTACTTCCCAAACTCCGCGTCAATTGTATACGCTGACTTTCTCCTCCGCTTAAGGTATTGGCTAAACGGTCCATTGTTAGATACCCCAAGCCTACTTTGCATAAAGTAGAAAGTCTTGCTACTAGTTCAATGAGTATTCTGGAAGCTACTTTTTTATCGTAGTCTGTTAATTTTTTTTCCAATGACTGTACCCAAATAAGTAGCTCGTGGGCAGGCATTTTACTACACTCCCCTATGTGAAGGCCTTTCACTTTCACATAAAGTGCTTCCTTCCGAAGACGATACCCTTCGCAAGTGGGACAGGTAGTACGTCCTCTATATCGACTTAACAGCACTCTGAATTGTACTTTATAAAGATGAGCTTCTACATCTGCAAAGAAATCATTGATCCCATAAACACCCTCTTCTCCTTCCCATAACTGTTTATACTGCTTTGCAGAAAGTGAATTAATAGGTTTATGAATTGGAAAATCAAATTTCTTAGCTCCCTTTACAAATTGCTGACGCCACCAATCCATCTTTTCTCCCTTCCAAGGTGCCACCGCGCCATCGAATACGCTGGCATTTTTATTAGGAATTACCAACTCGGGATCAATACCCAACACCTGCGAAAATCCTTCACAAGTGGGACAAGCTCCAAAAGGATTATTAAATGAAAATAAATTAGGCACAGGCTCTTCGAACCTCAACCCATCTCTTTCAAAGCGATTACTGAATTGTAATAACTTTTTATCATTGATGAGCAACTGACACTCGCCTTCTCCTTCAAAAAAGGCAGTAGAGATGGAGTCGGTAAGACGGTGAAGGTCATCTTCGTCAAATTCCTTTACCACCATTCGATCAACCACCACTTGCGTTAATCGATAGGGAGTTAATTCTTTATCCCCTTTCTCTACTAATTCCTCGATGGTAAAAAGCTGAGCATTTTTTTTGTTAGCCGTATTTAGCAACACACGAGTAAACCCCTTTTGTTGTAAGATGTGTAACTCTTCGCGTAGTTCTCTTTTTCCGGTTTTATTAAAGGGGGCAAGAATAAATATTTTATCGCCCAACTTGCACTCTTCGATAGCTTTAATTACATCTGAAATCTCATCCTTCTTCACTTCTTTGCCAGATACCGGAGAAATGGTTTTGCCCACACGCGCAAATAATAATCGAAGATACTCGTAGATCTCTGTTAAGCTACCTACTGTACTGCGGGGCGTGCGCGTAATTACTTTTTGTTCAATAGCGATTGCGGGACTCAACCCCTTGATATAATCCACATCGGGTTTATCCATTCGATTCAGAAACTGCCTTGCATAAGCGCTTAAACTCTCTGCATACCGCCGCTGTCCTTCCGCATAAAGCGTATCTATAGCCAAAGAGGACTTGCCGGATCCTGACACTCCGGTAATCACAATTAATTGGCGGCGCGGAATCTCCACTGTTATATTTTTGAGATTGTGCATCCGTGCACCCTTAATCAGTATAGGAGAGTTTTCCGCCATAAATCGATAATCGTCAAAGGTACAGGCAATTAACATTTTTTTGGCGGCTCAATTTAAGCTCCTAACACCCTGATTTTGTAAATTTGTTGAAATCGGTTATTTTTATCCTCCGGGTAAACCGAAAACAAAACTGAATCCGCCTATCGTTCTACTTCTACGCTAATTGCCTTTCTTGAACAAAGAATGGCCTTTATTGAAAACTAACTGTCTTCCAAGGCAGTACAAAACGTAGAAGAGTATGCATTCCTTATCGAAACATTCTGATTTAGAGCTGGTGCGCCTGTTCCAGGAAGGAAATCTGCAAGCCATGGAAATCCTCGTGCTAAGACACAAGGACAAACTATATACTTCTATCTTCTTTTTAGTAAAAGACAGTTATTTGGCCGAGGATATTTTTCAGGATGTTTTTATTCGAATTATTGATACCGTTCGTGCAGGGCGCTATACGGAAGAAGGCAAATTTCTACCATGGGCCATGCGCATAGCCCACAACTGTTGCGTAGACCATTTTAGAAAAGTGAAGCGTAACCCCGTAATCAGAAATAGTGAAAACCAGGATCTTTTTGAAGTACTCAGTTTTACAGAGGAGAATGCGGAAACGTCCATGATCAAGCAACAAACACATGACCGGATATATAGTTTACTCATGCAGCTACCCGAAGATCAGCGAGAGGTGATTATACTTCGTCACTATGCCGATATGAGTTTTAAAGAAATTGCCAAAGCAACCGATTGCAGCATCAACACTGCGTTAGGAAGAATGCGTTATGGATTGATCAACCTAAGAAAGATGATGACTCAGCGTCAGATTTCGTTGTAAAAATCTTCTACCGTTATTTAATCGTGCTTAACTGCTGAAAGGCAGACAAGCCACACTGCAACCACTCCGCAAACTCCTCAGCATTAGGAGTATAAAACTTAGGTTTGGTAAGTAATTGTTCATCGCCTGACAGTATAGCGTATTGCGGTTGTGAAGTAGCTCCGAAATTTTGTATTTGGAAACTAGCCCATTTGTCTCCTACCGTCACTATAGGACGACTGGACCCATCAGGCATCGTCACCACTTGTTGTTCTGAAAGTGGGAGATTCGTTCTTTCATCAACATATAAGGATACCACTACAAACTCCTTGCGCATCAAGCTATCCACTAAAGGATCAGGCCATACCTTTTCTTCCATGCGACGACAGTTAACACAAGCCCATCCTGTAAAATCAATGAGCACAGGTTTATTTTCCAGCTTGGCTTGTTTAAGTGCGGCTTCATAATCATTATGCAAAGGAGCAAAACTTCTTTTTTCAGTTTTTTTGGTTGGATAAATACTATAGGTAAGAGGAGGCGGAAAGCCACTGATCAACTTTAAGTCGGCCCATTTGGTATTGGTCACTCCTGGTAAAAGATAGATCGTGAAGGCTCCAAACAATACAAGGAATGAAATCCGAGCTACCGAAAACTTTTTAATTGGAGAAGCATCCGCCATACGTAACCAACCCAGCAAGTAAAGTACCATCAACACACCAATCAAGATCCATAACCCAATAAAAATTTCACGCTTCAAAACACCCCACTGTTCCACTAAATCAGCATTGGATAAAAATTTAACGGCTAAGGCTAATTCCACAAAACCCAGTATAACTTTCACATCCGTCATCCATCCCCCGGAACGAGGCAATGATTGCAGCCAATGAGGGAACATGGCAAATAAGGCAAAGGGGAGTCCTAAAGCTACTCCAAAGCCAGCAGCTCCTACCGTAAGAGGCCAAGCCCCTTGGTCAGCAACCCCAACTAATAAAGTTCCCAAAATGGGGCCTGTGCAGGAGAAGGAAACTATCGCCAGCGTGGAGGCCATGAAAAAAATACCCCCGATATTACCAAGACCCGACTTTGAGTCCATGCGGTTGGCTAACGAAGAAGGGAGCCCTATTTCAAAAAGACCAAAGAAAGAAAGCGCAAATGCCACAAATACCGCAAAGAATAAAAGGTTCAGCCAAACATTCGTAGAGATATTATTAAAGATCTCAGGACTGATAGCTTTCCCGGCCACATGAAAAGGGATAGTGATCAACACATAGATCAGCAGTATAAATAATCCATATAAAGTAGCATTAAAACGACCTTTCTTTTTGTCATGCGATTTCTTGGTAAAAAAAGTAACCGTCACTGGCACCATCGGAAAAACACAGGGAGTTAATAAAGCTATCAATCCTCCCAGAATACCCAATAAAAAAATAGTAAATAAACTTTGCCCTCCGGCTGCCTCATCTCCACAAGATTGCAAAGGTTGATTCAAATTAACGCTCTCCCGTTTTAAAGAAGAGGCCTCTTTTCCTCCCTCCAGTTCCACAGTAAAATGGAAGGGCGTAGAAGGATAATACTCATCTCCTTTGCCGTAAGTGTATTGCAAGGTCCCTTGTAATTGAGCAGGCACCTGTCCTTCTATTGTTACAATGGCCGTCCAGATTACTTCACCATCTTGGAGTATTACTTCTTGACCAAAAATCTCACTTTTCGTTTTAACGCCTGGGGTAGTCGCAATTAAGTCTTTATTCTTTAACAAGCTGTCGGCAAACTGTAGCGAGGCCACTGGCATCTCCAACAGCACTTGGCCAGGCTGATACAATTGCCAACCATTTGAAATGGAAGTAGTGAGTTGTAACTTATATCGCCCCTCTGATTCTTTAATAGCCCCTGCCTTCCAAACAGGAGTATACAAACTATCTTGCGCCAGTGCTAACAAGGGAAATACGATAAAAAACAACCAAAATAAAAAGCGAGGTTTCATGATTTACTTAAGCGCAATAGTAAAAGGTACTTTTTTAGGAGGCAAACATTTTTCATCGTCACATACCTGGTACTCCACAGTACCGGTTAGCGCCGTTTTTACTTTTGCTTTCAACTCCAGTGTTTGGACAAAACTGACCATTTTAGAGTATTGATGAGCAGTAGTACCCAACGTCTTGTCGGTATACTTTTCCATTTTGCCCACTTCTCTGATTTTTCCTTTCACTACAAAGAGGGGGTTAGGATTAAGTAAAAATTCAGTGGGAATGGCAATGGCATCTTCGGGTTGAGACTGTGAATACAAATGCCACCCTGAAGCAATAGTGGCTTTCATTTCTACTTCATAGGTTTTATCGCCAGTTTTTTTTGCCTGAAAAGTCCAATTCACTGGATTGGTTTGCGCCAAAAGAAAAGTGGGTAAAAAAATCAAAAAGAGGCTACTAATTTTTTTTATCATAGCTAAAAGTATAAATCGATCTTAAGAAACTGACTCCTTTGCCATCAGCAAACTTTCAATAATAAAACGACCATCTGTATTGCCAAGCAACTTGGAGCAGGCACGCTCTGGATGTGGCATCATGCCAATCACATTGCCTATCTCATTAGAAATTCCTGCAATATTGCGAATAGCCCCATTAGGATTAGCCGCATCACTCACCACCCCGTTTTCGTCGCAGTATTTGAACAAAATTTGACCATTAGCTTCCATTTTATCCAACACCCCAGCAGGGGCATGGAATCTGCCTTCGCCATGTGCCACAGGTATTTTATAGATACGGTCTTGTTTATCTTTAATAAAAGTATTCTTACAAACAAATTGCTGATGAGCATTTCGTAATAAAGCTCCAGGCAATAAATGCGATTCACATAAAATCTGAAATCCATTACAGACCCCAAAAACCTTGCCTCCTTTGTTTGCAAAGTCAATCACCGACTGCATCATAGGGCTAAATCTTGCAATAGCACCACAACGCAGGTAGTCGCCATAAGAGAAACCTCCTGGCAATACAATGCAGTCATCCATACTAAAAGATGAGATGTCTTTGTCTTTATGCCAAAGCATCACAACTTCCTGACCCAGGTCCTCTTGCAAAGCGTCGCGCATATCAGCATCACAGTTAGAACCAGGAAAAACAACAATACCAAATTTCATGAGGATGAATTAAGTATCAAAGATAAATCATCCGGCGGTACCAGAAAACTGGTTAGCCAAAATCAAGAAGACACTTAGCCAGAAAAAGAGAAGTCGGATAATCCGAAAAGTCGTGTAATAGTAAAAACTAGTATGGT
>JBMSWW010000056.1:0-8904 GCA_049425065.1 Chitinophagaceae bacterium | reverse complement strand
CCCGTCAACGGAATTAGTGAACAAGGTAGGGCTACCCAAGGTGTTAAATTAATTCGCCTTGATGAAGGAGATGATATTGCGGCAATTACCAATTTAGATGATAGTGGCGGAGAAGAAGAGTCCTCTGTAATGGCTGTAGATGCATCTCCTGAGAGCGCAGAAGGAGAAACTCCTGCAAGCCCTGAAGCTGAGACACCTACAACAACAGAATAATTTGTAATTTTATAACTAGTAAATCCTGAACATGAAAAAAATACTATTGCTTGCTGCGTTTGGCTTTTTTGTAACCCAATCAATAGCCCAGAATTATGATCCTATTAAGACATTAGTCATGTTAAACCAGGTTGAAAAAGCTAAGGCAGACCTGGACAAGGCATTCACTAATTCAAAATTCATATCCAAGCCAGAGGCTTATATATTAAAGGCAACTGTGTATTCTGCAGCGGCGATGTTGGATGCAAAAAAAAATACACCGGAAAGTGATCAACTGATGAATGACGCAGACGCAGCCTTTAATAAATACAAAGAAATGGACCCCACCACGGCTTTATTAAGCGAGCCTCTATATCAAAATGGAGCCATCAATTTGTACTCTGGATATTACTCCCTAGGATATGCTGACTATCAAAAAAAGAATTGGGAGCCAGGTCTAACTAAGCTAAAAAATGCAATCAACTATTCAGAAGTCTTGATAAAAAATAAATTACTGGCATCTGCATTAGATACGAATGTGTTGATTTTAGCGGGAATTACAGCAGAATCTGGAGGGTTTAAAGAGGATGCTGCCTTTTACTATAGCAAATTGGCTGATGCAAGGGTAGGAGGTGAGGGATATGAAGGTGTTTATCGTTTTCTCGTAACTTATACTTTTGGTAAAAAAGATATGGCCGGTTTTGAGAAATACAAAGCCTTAGGGAAAGAAGTATATCCAGAAAGCGATTATTTTGATTTTGATAAAGTAGATTTTGCGGTTGGACTTGTTGATGGTTTTGAAGCCAAAATAAATGCATTAGAGGATGTATTAGCTACTGATCCTGACAATTACAAGGCCAATGAGGTACTGGGCGAAATTTTATATGATACCCTAGATCCCCGTGATGAAAATGCGGTGCTTCCTGCCAATTACGAAGAGCTGGAGAAGAAAATGATCACGGCCTTCCAAAAGGCTGCTAAAGCCAAACCAGGTTATGAAATCCCTTTTTTATACATGGGAGACCATTTTATCAATAAGGCTGCCAGAGTTAATGAAAGACGAGATGCACATGCAAAAGACATGAAAGCACGTACAAAACCCGGAACCATGGCATCTAAAGAAGATGTAGCTAAAAGAGATGCCCTTGACAAAGAATATGGAGAGACCATGGAAGGAGCCAAAGAACCTTATTTAGCCGCTGCAGCCATTTTTGCTGCAAAGGCAGAGACTGCAGAGTTGGACTACAAAGACAAACAACAATACAAAAAAGCCGCTAGTTATTTGGCCGATATATATACATTCAAAAAGGCAATGGCAGGTAAGGTGAAAAATCCATCTGAACAAGCCAAGTGGGCAGCAGAGGAGAAGAAGTGGAACGAACGCTACGATTCAATTAAATACTAAATATTAAAGTAAAGCCATTTAAAAAAAGTGGCTTTACTTTTACTTTCACTACTTAACATAATATAAATTATAAGAATAAAAGATATTAGTAAAGCAAACGAACCCTAATCGTATCTGGGATCAGCTGTAACAAAGACAGGGCTTTTGACGAGATCTTATGGTCAATATCTAATACAACATACCCTATTAAATCATTGGTTTTCAAATATTGGCCAAGGATATTTACATTATTAGTTGAAAGCGCCGTATTGATAGCAGACAAAACCCCGGGCACATTTTTATGAATATGCAGAATCCTGTGTGCGCCTTCCTGAGCTGGCAATGCAATGGCAGGCACCGTATGAGAACCAAAACTGATTCCTTTTTCCAGGTAGTTGAATAATTTGATGCTAACGTCCTCCCCTATATGTTGCTGAGCTTCCTCCGTGCTTCCCCCGATATGAGGCGTTAATAAGACATTGGGCAGGTTTTGTAAAGGTGTTTGAAATTGATCCCCATTTTTTTCAGGCTCCCAAGGAAAAACATCAATGGCGGCACCCCGAACCAGTCCATCTTCCATAGAATGTTTAAGTGCATCAAGATCTATCACCTCGCCTCTGGCATAATTAATAATAATAACGCCCGGCTTGCAATATTTTAAGTTAGCCTTTCCGATCAGGTTTTTGGTTTGTTTTGTTTCAGGTACGTGTAGCGTAACCAGGTCGGATTTAGATAAGAGCTCCTTTAACGATTTTACTTCCATGGCATTCCCCAGAGGCAGTTTCTTTTCTATATCATAAAAGATAACCCGCATGCCCAGAGATTCGGCCATCACGCTTACTTGACTTCCTATATTTCCGTATCCCACTATTCCAATTGTTTTACCTCTGAGCTCAAAACTATTTTTAGCTTCCTTCCTCCAGATACCCGCATGAGCAGCTTTATTTTTCTCTGGAATTTGACGAATCAACATAATAGCTGCTCCAATCACTAATTCTGCTACAGATCTTGTATTAGAATAAGGAGCATTAAAGACTACTACTCCCTTACGGGTAGCTTCTGTAAGATCTACTTGGTTAACACCAATGCAAAAGCATCCGATGGCCTGCAATTTTTTAGCTGCTTCCAGTACTCGTTTAGTCACTTTTGTCTTAGAACGAATACCTAGAATATGCACATCTTTAACAGCTTCTACTAATTGATCTTCTGTTAAAGCCTTGCTTATTTTTTCTACTTGAATGTATCCCTGCGAACGAAAATTTTTTACCGCGGTTTCGCTGATATTTTCCAAAAATAAAATTTTGATTTTCTCTTTGGGATAGCTGGTTTTTGGGGCCTTCTGCATAGTCAAATATAAATTAAAAATGAACTAACTCACCCTTACCTTTGATGGCAATTGAATAAGAGTATTCCATATTTACTTTTACTAATAACTATTGCAAGCTTTTACTTTTTTTCTTGCAAGGAGCTACTTCTAAAATCAGATAAGCATAAAGTTTACCAACAACCTAGTCCTCACCCCCTTTCAAAAGCTGAGCAAAAAAGTGAGGAACTAAAGCTGACTGATTTTTTTAAAAACACCTTACTTAGAAATCCAGGTATATTCAGTGGAAGCATTTTAGTAGCTAAAGGTGGCAATATTTTATACGAAAACTACCAAGGTTTTGAGGATTATCCCGCTAAAAAAAAACCACTCACAGATACTAGCTCGCTCCATATTGCCTCCACTAGTAAAACGTTTACTGGCATTGCCACTCTGATGCTGGTTCAACAAAAAAAGTTATCCTTGGAAGACACCGTTGGTAAGTTTTTTAACAATTGGCCTTACCCGGGAGTAACGGTTAAGACCTTACTGAATCATCGTAGTGGTATCCCCAATTATTTGTATTTCATGGATGCCTCTTATTGGGATCAGCAAAAAATGGCCACTAATCAAGATGTGTTGGAGGTATTATTACGAAATCGTCCTGCCAAACATGCGACACCCGACAGGCGTTTTGAATACTCTAATACCAACTATTTACTGTTGGCGTTGATTATTGAAAAAGTATCCGGGATGAGTTTCCCTGATTTTATTCAAACACAAATCTTTGAGCCTCTTCAAATGAAAAATAGTTTTGTTTTTCAGTTAAAGGATACCAGCCGAGCCACCCCCTCTTTTCAGCCAGGAGGTTCACGATGGGTATTCGATCATCTGGATTTAACCTATGGTGATAAAAATATATATAGCACTCCACGTGATTTGTTGAAATGGGACCAGATTTTGTACACCTTTCAAGTAATTGATAAAGAATTACTCGAAGCCGCTTTTAGCCCTTATAGTTTTGAAAAACCTGGCACACACAATTATGGGCTAGGATGGCGGTTGGAATTATTGCCCAACGGAAAAAAGATTATTTATCATTTTGGCAGATGGCACGGAAATAACTCAGCTTTTACCAGACTTCCCGACGAAAAAGTGACAATTATTATATTGGGGAATAAGTTCAATCGCAATATCTACTCCGTAGCTCATAAATCCTATGACTTGTTTGGCATCTACCAGCAGGAAGCAACCAAGGAGGAAGAATAAAAGCTCCCATTTATTTACGAACTTTAAGAAATGAAGGTGTTAACAGCCGCTCAAGTGAGAGCTTGGGATGAATATACCATGGAGTATGAGCCCATTTCCTCCATTGATTTAATGGAGCGAGCGTCCTTGTCCTGTGTAAATTGGATATTACAACGCTACCCTTCTCTAACTGAATTTTCAGTGTTTTGCGGAAAGGGGAATAATGGTGGGGATGGATTAGCTATAGCTAGATTGTTGGCACTTGAAGGTAAATTAGTACAGGTTCATGTATTAGAATTCGGGTTCTTGGGCACTCCAGATTTTCAAATAAATCTAAGCCGCCTTCACCAGTTTCCACAAGTTCAAATTCAATTCATACAGACACCCGAAAATTTACATCCCATACCTCAGGGTCGTATAGTGATAGATGCCTTATTTGGCGTGGGGCTAAATCGTGGACTGGAGGGAATCGCCGCTCAATTAATAACTACTATTAATGAGGCTGACACCATTGTTATTTCCATTGACATGCCGAGTGGTTTATTTGCTGAAAAATCCTCGCTCTCCAACAACATCATCAAAGCCAAGCATACCTTGACATTTGAATGTTTGAAACCAGCACTTTTGTTTCCAGAAAATGAACCCTATGTAGGCGAATTATCAGTGCTTGCCATCGGTTTACATCCCCATTTTGTAACTCAACTTGAATGCGATTTTCACTATGTGGATGCTGAGTTTATTCGCCCCTTTGTAAAACCCAGAAAAAAAAACTCGCATAAAGGGAATTTTGGCCATGCCTTACTGATTGCAGGCAATGAAGGAAAAATGGGAGCTGCTACTTTATCCGCTAAAGGGGCTCTTCGTGCAGGGATTGGATTATTAACTTGTCTTATACCGAGCAATGAAAATGTGATCATGCAAATAACGGTTCCAGAGGCTATGACTACTACTCACTTAAACGGAGAAATAAAAAACAATCTTTTATTTAATGCCACCTCCCCTTTTACATCAGTTGGCATAGGTCCAGGAATTGGGCAGTCCAAGGATGCAACATCAATTCTTACCAAGCTGATAAAAGAATACAAGAGGCCCATCGTTTTCGATGCAGATGCTTTAAATATACTTTCTCAACGCCCCGATTTACTGTCTGCAATACCAAAGGGGTCCATTTTAACCCCTCATTCAAAGGAGTTTGATCGATTGTTTGGACCCTCTAGCACAGACCATGAGCGTCTTTTGAAAGCGAGTGTTTGGGCACAGAAATCAGAAATTATCATTGTATTAAAAGGGTCTAATACTATGATATTCAATGAAAATAAAAAGGTTTATTTTAATTCTACTGGAAATCCAGGAATGGCAACTGGTGGATCAGGAGACGTGCTTACTGGTATTATTAGCTCCTTACTTGCTCAGGGATACTATTCATTAGAAGCTGCCCTTTTGGGTGTTTTTATTCATGGAATGGCCGGAGATCTAGCTGTTGTGTCACAATCGCAAGAAGCTTTGATTGCAGGAGATTTACCTGACCATTTGGGTAAGGCATGGAAAACACTTAGCATTTCCTAACACACTAGGAATTCAGTTATTTAGCCGCTAAAAACAAGTGGATCCATGCTGATTTTAAAAGTGCTATCCGTATCTTTGCCGGCCGGTTAAAAAGGCTGTTTTGCCAGCCGGAATTTTTTAAAACTTCATTAAGCCTAACTGCAGAAATCACTTTTATGGACAAACTGATTTACCTGGTTCCGCTTACAGGTCTTGTGGGACTACTTTACACACTGATTAAATTCAACTGGGTCTCAAAACAAGACCCCGGTACTGACAGAATGAAAGAAATCAGCAATTATATTGCTGTGGGTGCTATGGCCTTCCTTAAAGCTGAATGGAAGATCCTAGGCTATTTTGTGGTAATTGTTGGTATCCTGCTTGCACTTATGGCTAGCACGAACCCACACTCCCATTGGTCTATCTCCATTGCCTTTGTTGTTGGCGCAGTTTTTAGTGCTACCGCTGGTTATATCGGCATGAAAGTAGCTACCCGTGCCAATGTTCGCACTGCACAAGCTGCTCGCACCAGCCTTAGCAAGGCATTGAATGTTTCTTTTACCGGTGGTGCGGTTATGGGATTAGGAGTTTCTGGTTTAGCCGTGTTGGGATTGGGCGGTTTATACATTGTACTCAAGCAAATATTTGCCCCAGACGCTTCTGTTAGCTCAGAAGAGATGTTTCGTACCATTGAAGTACTAACAGGGTTCTCCCTAGGAGCAGAATCTATCGCCCTTTTTGCCCGTGTAGGTGGAGGTATTTATACCAAAGCTGCGGACGTTGGTGCTGACCTAGTGGGAAAAGTAGAAGCTGGCATTCCTGAAGATGATCCAAGAAACCCTGCTACCATCGCCGACAACGTAGGTGACAATGTAGGTGACGTGGCTGGAATGGGTGCTGACTTATTTGGCTCTTATGTGGCAACGGTCTTAGCGACAATTGTGTTGGGACAACAAACAACTATTGTATTTGGAACTGATATTTTAGGTGGCTACTCCCCCATTATTCTTCCTATGCTGATAGCGGGAGTAGGTATCCTTTTCTCTATAGTAGGTACTTGGTTTGTACGTGTTAGTGATAGTGCAGGTATAAGTACGGACAATGTTCAAAAAGCCTTAAACATGGGGAATTGGGGTTCTATTATACTCACTGCCATAGCCTCTGCCGTTTTAGTATATTTTATTTTACCAGAAGCCATGGAGTTAAGAGGCTTCATCTTTACTAAGTGGGGTGTATTAGGGGCTATTGGTGTAGGTTTATTAGTAGGAGCTCTTATGAGCATAATTACTGAATACTACACGGCTATGGGTAAGCGTCCTGTGCTCTCTATTATTCGTCAATCCTCCACCGGCCATGCTACCAATGTAATAGGAGGATTAGCCGTTGGTATGGAATCTACCTTCCTTCCAATTTTAGTGCTGGCAGGTGGTATTTATGGATCTTATTTATTCGCTGGTCTATACGGAGTAGCGATTGCAGCTGCCGGTATGATGGCAACTACTGCCATGCAATTAGCGATTGATGCCTTCGGCCCAATCGCTGACAATGCAGGTGGTATTGCAGAAATGAGTGAACTTCCTAAAGAAGTTCGTGAAAAGACGGACGTACTAGATGCAGTAGGTAACACCACTGCGGCTACGGGAAAAGGTTTTGCCATTGCTTCTGCTGCATTAACTGCGTTGGCCTTATTTGCCGCTTTCGTTGGAGTGGCTATGCCAAACAATCAGCATATCGACATTTATAAAGCAGACGTACTGGCTGCCCTATTTGTTGGAGGTATGATCCCCATGCTTTTCTCTTCCTTGGCTATACGTGCGGTAGGAGAAGCCGCAATGAGCATGGTAGAAGAAGTGCGTAGACAATTTAGAACTATCCCTGGCATCATGGAAGGAACAGGGAAACCTGAGTATGATAAATGTGTGGCTATCTCTACCGAAGCTTCCATTAAAAAGATGATGCTTCCAGGTGCAATCACTATTATTGCTCCTTTATTAATTGGATTCTTGCTTGGCCCTGAAGCGCTGGGTGGATTCTTAGCAGGCGCTACTGTTAGTGGTGTGTTGATGGGAATGTTCCAAAACAATGCAGGTGGAGCTTGGGATAATGCCAAAAAATCTTTTGAAAAAGGAGTTGAAATCAATGGTGAAACTTTCTACAAAAAGTCAGAGCCTCACAAAGCTTCTGTAACGGGAGATACTGTAGGGGATCCTTTCAAAGACACTTCAGGTCCCTCCATGAATATCTTGATTAAGTTGATGTCTATCGTATCCTTAGTGATAGCCCCTAGCCTTGCACAGTTGGATAGCAAAAAAGCAACCGAAGCACCTATGCCTCCGGTTTCACAACCTGCAAGTCAATATCAACTGAAATTTGATTTAAAAAATGCTAATTTCACCTTGCTAAAAAAAGACAACTGTTAAATAAAAAAGCTAATCATAACCATTACAAGAGTCCGGCTGTTTCTACAGCTGGGCTTTTTTTTGCAAAGAATTTCATTGGCACGAATTTTAATAATTACGAATCTGCTCGTAGATTAGCGTTTTAAATAAAAAAATGAAGATCCAATACAATGGCATGCGTCCCACAGAGGGAGAATTAGAAATACTCAGTATTATTTGGGAAAAAGGGGAAGCGAGTGTTAAAGACATACACGAAGCAATTGCCGCCTATAAAAAAACGGGTTATACCACTACCCTCAAGCTTCTACAATTAATGTTTGAGAAAGGAATTGTAGCAAGAAGAGAAATAGGTCGCAAACATATCTATCGTTCTTCGGTTGATAAAAATGCACTAGAGGAAAAAGTAATTGATCGATTGATTGGTCATCTTTTTGAAGGGTCACCCGCAAAAATGGCCATCAAGGCTTTATCAACTAGTTTATTTATAAGCACTAAAGCAGATTTATTACGTTTACAAGAAATAACCAACGCAATGCTTGCTAAACAAATTGATTAATAACATCTGGGGCAGGCTTCACTGTATTTATTCCCAAGGATAAATCCTATCACTAACTCATGGGTGCCGTTATGAAATCCACTCAATATATTGGCACCTCTATTTCTTATTAAATCACCGTTTACGGGTGTTTCATAGGCATAACTTAGGGTTACTCGATTGCCTACATTTAAGCCTAACATTCCTGCATAGCTATCCCTATAACGATAACTCCCGCCTACCCATAGCACATCTCTATATTGCACTTTAGCATTAAACTCTGGTTGAAATCCATTTC
>JBMSWW010000055.1:0-8907 GCA_049425065.1 Chitinophagaceae bacterium | reverse complement strand
CCATGGTAGTATCAATAATGGAAGCCCCACGATCAAAGCCTTGCGATGATTTTGGTAGTACAAAGGGAGCACGCGTCATACTCTCTGCACCACCTGCCAAAATGAGAGAAGCGTCTCCACAGGCTACCTGTCTACTGGCATCCATAATAGCTTGCAATCCTGAAGCACATAAGCGATTAACTGTGGTACCGGGCACTGTAACAGGAAGACCCGCTAACAAGGCGGCCATTCTTGCTACGTTGCGATTGTCTTCACCAGCTTGGTTGGCAGCACCTGCAATTACATCCGCAATGGCAGCAAGTTCAATAGAGGTGTTCCGTTGACACAGTGCTTTTAATACAGTGGCTAATAGATCATCGGGACGTGCCATACTTAACGAGCCTCCATAGCGACCTATGGGAGTGCGAACAGCATCAATCACGTATACGGGTTTCATGAGCGTGGTTTGGGCAAATATCCGTGAATTCTGCAAATACCTTCTTACCAAACTATCTTTGCCGGAATGAAAAGAAGCATTCCGAATATTAGAGAGCAAAACCTGGCAGCACTCGAACAGTATATTGAACGCATCGGTGAAAAAAAATTCAGAGCAAAGCAAGTGTACGAATGGGTGTGGACAAAGCAGGCCATGAGCTTTGCCGATATGACCAACCTGAGTAAGGAATTACGTCAGCAACTGGGACAAGATTTCACCCTACCCGCCTTGACCATTGACGCCACTCAATATTCTGCGGACGGAACAGTAAAGTCTCGATTCAAAACCTGGGATGGTCATTTAGTGGAAGGAGTACTGATTCCAACTGATAAAAGATTAACCGCCTGTGTCTCTTCGCAAATCGGATGCTCTCTCACTTGCAAATTTTGTGCTACCGGATACTTGGAACGTAAGCGTAACTTACAATTTGATGAGATTGTAGATGAAGTGGTGTTGATTAACCGTCAAGCAGAAACCATATACAATAAAAAATTGACCAATATTGTATTTATGGGCATGGGGGAACCGCTCTTGAACTATAAACAGGTACTTAGAGCAATAGAAAGAATCAGTGCCCCAGAGGGATTGGGCATTAGTCCGCGTAGAATTACGGTATCCACTGCCGGGGTTGCTAAAGCCATTAAACAACTGGGGGACGATAAAGTTCGATTTAAATTGGCCTTATCTCTACACGCTGCTAATGATGCTAAGCGTAACGATATTATGCCTATCAACGATAGCAATAACATTAAGTCACTAATTGAGGCCCTGAACTATTTCTACAAAGAAACTGGCAATGAAATCACCCTTGAGTATATTTTATTTAAAGATTTCAATGATAGCCCTAAAGATGCAGAGGAACTCATTAAGATATACCGTCAAATCCCTGCCGACCTAGTTAATATCATTGAATATAATCCTATTGATAAGGCCCGATTTGAAAAGCCCTCAGAAGAAAAAGTAGAGGCTTTTATGCAGCAATTGAGCAAAAACAGGGTAAATGCCCGCTTAAGAAGAAGTCGCGGCAAAGATATTGATGCCGCCTGTGGCCAGCTGGCAAACAAAAACTAAGATAGCGCCCATTAAACCTTTTTAACGGGGGAATGTCTCTTAGTAGTTCACCATCTATAATTTAAAAACACCTACATGAAAAAATTATTTGTAGCCCTTGTAACTTTAGGTATCACCGCAGGTATCACTACCGCCCAAGAAATTCCTAACCGCCCCGCTCGCCCACCTCATATGCAGCAGCGTATACAACGGAATGCAGGCGACCCTGTTCTTCAACAATTAAATTTAAGTGCCTCACAAAAAGAACAACTAAAAAAAGAGCAGGAGAAAGCGTTGGAAAAAGTACTAACGCCTGAACAGAAAAAGAAGTTGAAAGAATTGCGTAATGAGCAGGAACGTCGAAAAGAAACCGCAGCGCAGAAAAGAGATGCAAATCTTAAAGAGAAACTCGGTTTAACAGAAGGGCAATTAACAAAATTAAAAACCCTGCAAAAAGAATTCAGTGAGAAAATGCAAATAGTAAGGCAAGATGTAACTCAAACTGTTCAACAGCAAAGAGACCGCACGCGTGAATTACTGTCCCAACAACAAAAAGCACTCAAAGAGCTGCTCAACACTGAACAACTGGAAAAGTATCGAAAAATGATGCGCGAAAAGATGCGCCCTCCTCAACGTGAAAGTATGCGTCCAAATGGAGAAATCTGATTCTCCTACCTTTGTAGGGTTCCTGTTGAAAAACAGCAAATACAACCCATGCAAAAAAAATCTTCAGCCGGTCACCCTTTTTCAAAATTTGGGACCCGCAAAAGCAACGCCGCTATTAAAGAGCAATTCCGTCAAGAAAAAAGAAAAGTAAAGAAAGAGCGAGAAGAATACTTTGAAAAAAAGAAAGCAGAAACTCGTATAAAAACAGCCGGCACTGCTTCCGGTGCCGCTAAAGGACAATTTCCTGCCTCCCACCCAAAGCCTGTTACCCAAGAGAAAATGCCCTTGAACAAGTACATTTCTCATGGAGGACTCGCGGCTCGCAGAGAAGCCGCCGACCTAGTTAAAAAAGGAATGGTGAAAGTAAATGGGGTGGTAGTGGAAGAACCCGGATACAAAGTAGGGCCTGCCGATGTAGTTACCCTCAATGGTAAAAAAGTAGTTCCTCAGCAAGAACTGGTGTATATTCTTCTTAATAAACCCAAAGATTATATCACTACTACAGAAGATCCGCAAAAAAGAAAAACGGTGTTGGATATTGTAGGGAAGGCTACCCGCGAAAGAATCTATCCCGTAGGAAGGTTAGATCGCAATACCACTGGTGTTTTGCTATTGACCAATGACGGAGAGTTAGCACAACAACTCACGCACCCCAAGAACGAAATCAAAAAAGTATACCAGGTAGTGTTGGATAAACCCCTGGAAAAAAAAGATTATGAGCAACTTGTAAAAGGAGTGGTGCTGGAAGATGGCCCCGCTACCGTAGATGTATTAGCCTATGCAGATCCCAAAGACAAACGACTTTTAGGCGTTGAAATTCACAGTGGACGTAACCGCATTGTAAGAAGATTATTTGAGCACGTGGGATACGAAGTAAAGAATTTGGATCGGGTATTATTTGCCGGTCTTACCAAAAAAAATATTGAAAGAGGAAAATGGCGTTTTCTCAGTGAAAAAGAAGTGAGAAACCTCAAGCATTTTGGCAAGGGAAAATAAATGTTCATGCAGCAAAAGATTGATATCCTACAGGAAACTGAGCATTGGGTAGCAGTGAATAAACCTGCCGGACTTCTATCTATCCCTGACCGGGAAGGGAAAGAGCCCTCGTTGAAAAAATTTTTGTTAGCCAAATACGGATCCATCTTCACCGTTCATCGCATTGACCGTGACACGAGTGGTGTGATAATATTTGCTAAAAACGAAAAGGCGCACAAATATTTATCCGGTCAATTTGAAGATAGAACTACGGTGAAAATTTACACCGGCTTAGTCTTAGGAAGTCCGGCCAATTTGAAAGGGAGTATTGATGCACCCATTGCAGAGCATCCGGCTGGCAATGGAAAAATGATAATTCATCGAAAAGGAAAATCCTCGCTCACGGATTATGAAGTACTAGAAGTGCTTCGCCCGTATAGTTTAGTTCGTTTTCAATTACACACAGGACGCACACATCAGATCAGGGTGCATATACAATCCATAGGCCATTCGTTAGTATGTGATACGTTATACGGAGATGGCAAACCCGTGCTGGTTTCTTCTTTCAAATCAAAATTCAAACTCTCTAAATCGGTGGAAGAAGAAAGACCCATTTTGGGGAGACTGGGCTTGCATGCAGCCCTACTAGAATTTACCGGCGAAGAGGGGAAGAGAATAAGTATTGAAGCGCCACTTCCAAAAGATATGCAAGCTACCCTGCAACAACTTCGAAAATATAATGCGCGAAAAACAACTCGATTGTTATAATAGTTCCAGCTGGTAGTTAATGAGACTATTTTTACGAAGCATTGCGGCTACTCCACAATATTTTTCTAAAGACAACTCAATTGCTTTAGTGATTTTCTCTCTGTTTTCTGGAGCAGATTGTAGACGATATACAACCATTATATCTTTAAATACCCTAGGATGCTCCTCTGTTTGATCGGCAGAGGCCACCACCGTGAGTGATGCAAAGGGAACTCGCATTTTGTGTAAGATCTCTACCACATCCACGGCAGAGCAACCCGATAAACCAGCCAGTAACAGTGCCTTGGGACTTATTCCGTTGGTACGATTTCCATCCATGGTCACTATCCCATGATCCCCCTGAGTGGTTTCAAATAACAAGTCACCTTTCCAGGTTGTTTGCGTGATCATGCTAAATGATGTTTTTGATCAGAGAGAATATTATCCAAAGTCCAATTTACTTTTTGCTCGAAAGGATGCTGTCGTTCAGTACAAGTCTGCTTATTACATAAGCGACAAGAAAAAGGAAGACAACCGTCGCTATGTACAAACAATTCTAATGATTGGCCAAATTCCGTACGAACCAGTCCAGCCAACTGATCAATTTCCCGATGGGCTTCATGCACATTAAGATACCAAGGCAGTGTTAAATGACAATCAAGATGCAAAACAGCACCGTATTTGATAACACGAACATTATGAAGATCGATCCAGTTCTCTACTCTATTTTTTTCTAACAACTGCGCCATTCTTTCCAATAAAACATGATCAGCTTTATCCATGATGCCGGCAATGGAGCTATTCAAAATTTTTATGCCTGTATAAATAATCACCACGCCAAAAATCAAGGCCACCGCACTGTCTACCCAATTCCATTGGGTGAAGTAAAGAATAACTAACCCACAAATAATGCCTAAAGTAGACAGCGTATCCGTTTGCAAATGACGTCCGCTAGCTACTAGTGCCATGGATTGATTTTTATTACCTATACGAACACAATAATATCCAATAGCAAAATTGGCCATTGCAGAGGCCGCAATCAACCAAATCCCTGTATCCAATTCATGAAGTATTTCCGGATAGATAATTGCCTTAACGGCCTTATAAATAATCAGCGCGCCGGCGGTCATGATCAAAGTTCCTTCAATGGCGGCCGAAATAAATTCCGCTTTTCCATGTCCATAGGGATGGTCCTTATCCGCAGGTTTCGAGGAGATATAAAGACTATACAAGCCAATAAAACCTGCCGACACATTCACAATACTTTCCAATGCATCGGTTAGAATAGATACCGAGTGCGTAATATAGTAAGCCGCAAACTTTACTAATAAAAGAATCACAGAGAGCCCCGCTACCCACTGTTGCACGCGAAAGTTTTGTTGTTGTGTTGTTCTCATTCTACACTTTTAAGAGCCCTAATAAGTCATTTTTTTCGAGAAATGCGCGCAAGCAAGGGCCGCCAATAACGAACATAGGTTTCTTTATTCAACAATTTGGAATCTCGCATGGCTTTATAAGTGAGCCAGATTCCTAAGGGCAGCAGTACAAATGTAGCCATCCACATGCCTACCCAGGGTGTTAAGGTATTTTCCTTTGCAAACTTCTCGCCCACCGTACTCGAAAAATAAAATAACATAAAAAACACAATGGCAAAAATGAGGGGAGTACCCAAACCGCCTTTTCGTATGATGGCGCCAAGAGGTGCCCCAATTAAAAACAGCAATATACAAGCAAAAGAAAGAGAAAGTTTACGATGCCATTCAATGTAGTGTCTTCTTAATTGTCTTGACTTTTCTTCTACTACTCCGTTAATAGATTCTGCGGTCATTCGTATGGAAACGGCTGTGCTTTGTGCCAAACTATTCAGCGTTTCTAAACTGGAATCGGGCAATAGTTGATCGAGTTTGTTTTTCCCCTTTAATAATTTTAATTCATCCGGAGAGAGTTTATCAGTTTTCCAATTACTATCTAATAAGTTTTGAAAAGGAAGACTGACCATCATATCCGTGGTCATCCTTTTTAAGACGGTATCTCGTTCACGTTGCAATGAATCCGTGGCACGATTCAATTGCCGCATACTGAACATGCGCTCATTGCTTTTATTTACACTGTCTGCAGTTCTGCTGGTGAAACCCAAGCTTCCCAAGTCAAATTGTTTCTGGTACGTTTTAAAACCTACCCGGATATATTCATTATTAAGAGGATCAAAAGGGGTGCCCCGTTCTTGGTAACGCCAGCCATCCTGTAAGTGCAACTCAAGCAATCGCTTGTTGTTGGTAACACGCATTACTCCACTTTTTGCCATCACAAAATTGTCTTGCAGCGTATTTCCTTGCTCGTAAATTATCACATCTCTGATCACACTGTCATTGGCCTCTTTCTTTCCAATTTTAATAGCATATCCGCTAATGCGATCATAAAACACCCCTTCTTTTAAATCAAACGAAGGCTTTGCATAAATGATATCTGCTAATAAGGTCCGGGACTTCAACGTTGCCACTGGAATCACATAATTGGAAAATAGAAACGCGACAACCCCTATCAATATACTGATAAGAAAAAGAGGCCGCATAAAACGTAGCAGGGAAATACCGGCCGATTTAATAGCTACCAATTCAAAGCTTTCTCCCAGATTTCCAAAAGTCATCAAGGAAGACAAGAGCACGGCCAAGGGTAAGGCTAGGGGCACTAATACTGCACTTTGATAGCCTATAAATTCCAAAATAACGGCAGCACCCAGCCCCTTTCCCACAAAATCATCAATGTACAGCCAAAAAAATTGCATCACCAGCACCAGTAAAGTGATGAAAAAAGTGGCTGCAAAAGGACCCAAAAAGGCCTTTACAACTAGTTTATCAAGTTTTTTAAACACTGAGGAGAATAAATGACAGAACAAAAATAAGTGATTCGCTCTGCCCAAGGGCTATCAGTTACCCAACCGGTGAAATAGATCTTTGACCTGATGATCCCACAATAAGGTCTGGTCTTTGATATCCTTTTTCTCTGCAAAATCTTTGATGACCAAGATGGTCTGGTTCGTAATCTCAGACTTATCAATAGCAAATTCAAAGTATTCTCCCTTAAGCGCCGTTTGCCAGCGATACCGTACAAACTTGTCTTGCTCCGCCTCGATCAGTTCAGCAGTCTCCACATTACCATCCCAGGCAAAATAGAAAACTCCATCCCGCTCATCAGCCTTATCTGCAAACCACTCGCTTAATCCAGCAGGAGTGGAAAGAAATCCATAGAGAATCGAAGGCGAACATCGTACTGGAAATTCCAGCGTATATAATTGCTTAGCCATTGTTCAATAACATTGTCGTAACGCAATAATAGAGAAAATAACATCAAACACAAAAAGGGAGTTTTTTAACATAGTAAACCGACCAAAACACCTTGTTTCAAGGGATTGGACAAATCTATCTTGTTTGTCCAATCCCCATACAATGAGCATGCGTCAAATGAAGATCGGCCCCTCGGTTACTAAAAGAGATTCACAGAGCCTTGAAAAGTATTTACTGGAAATTTCAAGGCTGAAACGAATTGACCCAGAAGAAGAAGCGTTTTTATCAGAAAAAATCAAAATGGGTTGCCAGCAATCCCTGCAACAACTAGTGAATGCCAACCTACGGTTTGTGGTCTCGGTGGCCAAACAATTTCAATACCATGGCTTACCGCTCTGTGATTTAGTAAATGAAGGAAATTGCGGACTCGTAAAAGCGGCTACGCGTTTCGATGGCACCAAAGGCTTTAAATTTATTTCCTATGCAGTATGGTGGATCCGCCAGTCCATTTTACAGGCACTCGCAGATCATGGTAGAGCGGTGAAGGTTCCCTTAGGAAAGATCAATTTGAGCAATCAAGTATTTAAAGCACACGCCAAACTTCATCAGGAGCTGGGAAGAGAACCCTCCATCCCCGAATTAGCCGAACAGATGGGAATGAAAGAAGTAGACATTACAACTAGTTTTTATGTAAACAATCGTGCCTACCGCATGGACCTACCCGTGGCAGAGGAAGAAGACATAAAATTATCAGATACCTTGGAAGACAAAGATTCTATCCGGGCCGATCAGGTATTAGAAGAACAGGTCTCTTTGCAAATTGAAATTTCCCGTTCGCTCAATACACTTACGTTACGACAAAAGCACATCCTGTGTGCCTATTTTGGAATTGGACAAAAAGGTGCAAAAAGCCTTGAAGAAATAGGGGTAGACATGGGAATCAGCCGGGAAAGAGTTCGACAAATCAAGGAGAAAGCCATTGCGCGATTGCAACACTCGCACCGTTCTCACCTTCTGCGAGAGTACTTGGGTAGTGGATAAACTGCCCTTCGTATCTTTGCCGCCCTTTATACTACTATGTTTAACAAGCTGCAGGAAAAACTGGAATCGGCCTTTAAGAACCTAAAGGGCCAAGGTAGAATTACCGAACTGAACATTGCCACCACAGTCAAAGAGATCCGCAGTGCGCTGGTAGATGCTGATTTAAATTTCAAAATCGCCAAAGAGTTCACCGATAAGGTGAAGGAAAAGGCCATGGGCGAAAAGGTCATCAATGCTATCTCACCAGGTCAGCTGATGACCAAGATCGTGAAAGACGAGCTGGCCGAATTAATGGGAGGTGAGGAAGCCGTCTTTAATGCAAAGGGAAACCCCGCTGTTATTTTAATTGCAGGCCTACAAGGTAGTGGTAAAACTACCTTCAGCGGAAAACTCGCCAATTACCTTAAAGACAAAAAAGGTCTTTCTCCCCTATTGGTGGCGGCCGACGTTTATCGTCCTGCCGCGATGGAACAATTACGCGTGCTGGGAGAACAAATCGGGGTGGAAGTTCATGTTGAAGCAGAGAGTATAGATCCCGTTCAAATTGCGAATAATGCGGTAGCCAGAGCAAGAAGTCTCAATAAAAATGTGGTGATCATCGACACCGCCGGGCGCTTGGCAGTAGATGAGGCCATGATGACCGAAGTAGCTCAGATTAAAAACGCCGTG
>JBMSWW010000054.1:0-8917 GCA_049425065.1 Chitinophagaceae bacterium | reverse complement strand
GGTTCCTTTGTACTATTTGGCCTTAAATCGAACAAAAAAATAATTCCGTTTACTGTTCAATTGCTATCTTAGGGCCCATAAAAACCAACTCATGAGTTTATTTGCCAAAAAGCCTTTGGACCAGATACTAGCACAGGCTGCTGACAGCGAGAAAGGACTTAAAAGAACATTAGGGGCAGGCAATCTTATTGCCCTGGGCATTGGCGCTATTATTGGTGCTGGCTTGTTTGTGAGAACAGCCGCAGCGGCTGGACAAGCGGCCGGACCTGCCGTAACTATTTCATTTATTGTAGCCGCCATTGGTTGTGCTTTTGCAGGACTCTGCTATGCTGAGTTTGCTTCCATGATTCCCATTGCAGGTAGTGCGTATGCATATTCATATGTTACCATGGGTGAGTTAATTGCCTGGATCATTGGATGGGCATTGATCATGGAATATGCCTTAGGTGCGGCCACTGTTTCAATTGCATGGAGTGAATACTTAAACAAACTGCTTGGAGGGGCTATTCCTTATGAATGGTGCCACTCGCCCTTCGAGAGCTTTACAGACTCTGCAGGGGTATTGCATCAGGGCATTATGAATGCACCTGCACTTATCATCTTATTAGCACTCACACTACTGTTGATTAAAGGAACTCAAGAGTCTGCATTTGTCAATGCAATCATTGTTTTCATCAAGGTAGCTATTGTTATTCTATTCATTGCGATCGGATGGCAGTTTATCAAACCAGAAAATCATACCCCCTATTTGATTCCTGCAGGTACCGCTGCTGTTACTGATCAAGCAGGAAAAGTAATTGCTGATTACAGTGGATGGAATAAACATGGATGGGGAGGCGTATTAGGTGGCGCCGCCATTGTATTCTTTGCCTTCATTGGATTTGATGCGGTGAGTACTGCTGCACAAGAAGCAAAAAATCCTAAAAGAGATATGCCCATCGGTATCCTAGGCTCATTGGTAGTATGTACTATTCTCTATATTCTTTTTGGACATGTTTTAACTGGAGTAGTACCTTGGAAAGATTTTGCAGATCCTGAAAAAGGAAGAGAGGCTTCTGTGGCTTATGCTATAAGCACCTACATGACAAATTACTCTTGGTTGGCCACCGCAGTAACCGTAGCCATTCTGGCTGGTTTTTCTTCAGTTATCTTGGTAATGCTCATGGGACAAAGCCGCATTTTCTATACCATGAGTAACGATGGACTAATACCAAAAGCATTTGGCGACCTTCACCCTAAATACAAAACTCCTTACAAAGCCAACTGGATCCTGTTTCTTTTTGTAGGTGCCTTTGCTGCCTTTGTTCCAGGACATGTTGCCGGAGATTTGACCAGTTTCGGAACCTTGTTTGCCTTTGTTTTGGTGAGTATTGGTATCTGGATACTGCGCGTTAAATCCCCCAATTTAGAAAGACCTTTTAGAACACCCGCCGTGCCTGTGGTTTCCACACTGGGGGCCATTATTTGTACAGCGATGATCGTTGGACTAGATCAACAAACACTAAAAGTCGCAATGATCTGGATGGTAATTGGACTGTTTGTATACTTCCTTTATAGCCGTCATCATAGTAACTTGAAAAAGCCTGGGGATATCTTACCGAAGGCTTCTGATTTTAACTAACCCTTCCCTCGAATAAAGTAAACCGCCCCCAGCTTAGCGAAGGGCGGTTTTTCTTTTGTGGGCATTCACGTATTTTTGTCGCCCTTACCATTTAATTATCATATACTATGGGACGCATATTTGAAGTACGGAAGTCCACCATGTTTGCTCGTTGGGACCGCATGGCCAAACAATTTACCCGTATTGGAAAAGAGATTGTGATTGCGGTGAAAGCAGGGGGTCCTGATCCTAATACCAACCCTGCCTTGCGTCGCTGCATGCAAAATGCAAAGACCGTTAACATGCCTAAGGATCGCGTTGAAGCGGCCATCAAAAGAGCGCAGGGTAAGGAGATGGCCAACTATGATGAGATCCTCTATGAAGGATATGGACCACACGGAGTAGCAATCTTAGTTGAGACAGCTACTGATAATCATGTTCGCACCGTAGCTAATGTAAAGTCTCATTTTAATAAGGGAGGTGGCAGTTTGGGAAATAGCGGTAGCGTTGCGTTCCAGTTTAAGAAAATGGGTGTTTTTAAATTAAAACCTGAAGTACTGAATCCTGAAGAATTAGAATTAGAACTGATTGATTTTGGGCTAGAAGAATTAGGCGAAAGCACCGGAGAAAATGGCGAGGAGATCCTGGTGATCCGCTGCGGATTCACTGATTTTGGAAACATGCAAAAAGCCCTCGAAGATAAAGGCCACACTCCCTTGAGCGCAGAAGTAGAATGGATCCCAACCGTTACGGTACCAGTAGATGACGCCCAAGCAGAGGACGTGAGTAAATTAATAGAGAAGCTGGAACAAGACGATGATGTCCAAAAAGTGTTTCATAATATGGCCTAAGCCGATTATACGCGGCAATCATCGAAATTATTCCACCATCATTGACCGAATAACGGTCTCAATTTCTTCGGCATTTGGTTTACTAAAATAGTCCCCATCGCTTCCGTAAGCAGGGCGATGTGCTTTACCAGTAATAGTACGTGGTGACACATCAAGATAGCGATAGCCCCCCTGTTCTTCCATTACTTTATTAAACATGTAGGCTGCTGCCCCACCGGGTACGTCCTCGTCTACAAATACAATCCGATTTGTCTTTTTTAAAGACTCCACAATTAGGTGATTGCGGTCAAAAGGAAGTAAAGTTTGGACGTCTATAATTTCACAACTGATACCTGACTCTTTCAACGATTTTACCGCCTCCTGAATTATGCGAAGGGTAGATCCATAAGATACAATTGTTACGTCTGTTCCTTCTTGTAAAACGTCAGGTATGCCTAATGGAACAATGTATTCTAATAAATTAGATGGCATTTTTTCTTTCAAACGATAACCATTTAGGCATTCGATCACCAAACCTGGATCGTTACTTTGCAGAAGAGTATTATACATACCGGCCGCCTGTGTCATATTCCGTGGAACACATACATGTATACCTCTAAGGGCATTAATAATCATCCCCATTGGAGAGCCACTATGCCATATTCCTTCCAACCGATGGCCTCGAGTACGTACAATTAAGGGGCAGCTTTGCCTACCGGCAGAACGGTAATGAAGCGTTGCTGCATCGTCGCTCAACGGCTGGAGTCCGAATAATAAATAGTCAAGGTATTGGATTTCAGCGATGGGACGAAGTCCTCTCATGGCCATGCCTATCCCACTGCCCATGATGGTTAATTCTCGGATGCCAGTATCAAAAATTCGTCCTTCCCCATATTTTTCTTGCAGTCCGCTGAACCCTTGATTAACACCGCCAATATTGCCCAGGTCTTCACCAAAGGCCACCAGTTTGGGGTTGGCCGCAAACTGCTCCTCAAAAAACTTATTGAGCACTTCAAAGCCATTCACCACCGGAGCATCGTCAGCATAAGTGGCCTTTACTGGTGAAACTTTTAACGCACTCTTCGGCCCCTCATCGAGGAGATAGGTGTTATACAAACGCTGTCCTTCTTGTTGCAAGTCTTGATAAAAATCGGTTACCCCATGCGCTGCTTCCACCGGACCCGCTAGTTGAATAGCGCGATAAAGCACTTTCATGATATCGCGGCGAAGTGGGTATCTCAAGGCTTTTAGCTCAGTATGTAAGGCTTCTATTTTGCTAGCCTGCTCAGGAAGTGCAGCAGCCAGTTTGCTCAATAAATCGATCGCTTGCGTTGTTTGCTTTATCAGTGGCGTTAAGTATTCTTGCCAAGCTTTGTCTCTGCACTCGCTGGCTTTCACTTTTGCATTGGCTATGATTGTGTCCAACTCCTCGGCCCCTGCAAGCCCGTTAGACAACATCCATTCTTTCATTTTTACTATACCATCCCACTCTTTTTCAAATTCCAATCGCTCTGAAGATTTATATCGTTCATGACTACCGGAGGTAGAGTGACCCTGCGGCTGCGTTACTTCTTCCACATGGAATAACACAGGAACATGTTGCTCTCTTGTTAGTCTGATTCCTTCTTCAAAAGCCTCGCACAAGCTTGCATAATCCCAGCCTTTTACTTTATAAATCTGAAATCCATTGGAGTTTTCTTCTTGCTGCATTCCACTTAACGCAACAGATATCGATCCTTTAGCCGTTTGATATTTCTTGGGGACCGAAATTCCGTATCCGTCATCCCATACAAAAACTGCTAGTGGCACTTCTAATACTGCTGCTGCATTAATGGTCTCCCAAAAATGACCTTCACTAGTGGAGGCATCTCCGATGGTTACAAAACAAACTTCATTGCCCTTATTAGAAAGATGGGTAAGCGGCTCCAGCTCTTTTACGTTTCTAAACAATTTGGAGGCATGAGCAAGACCTAGCGCACGAGGCATTTGCCCACTCGTTGGCGCAATATCACTAGAGCTGTTTTTTGTAGCCGTTAAGTTGAGCCACTCGCCTGTTGCATCCACAAATGGAGTCGCAAAAAAATTATTCATTTGACGCCCGGCACTGAAGGGCTCTCTCCCTAAATCTGCATCAGCATATAACTGAGCGAACAATTGTTCGCCCGTGCCCATCCCTGCGGCCAGAATGAATGTTTGATCCCGGTAGTACCCACTTCTAAAATCGCCGGGTTGAAAAAATTTTGCCATGGCCACTTGTGCCACTTCTTTTCCGTCGCCAAAAATGCCAAACTTGGCTTTACCACCCAGAACTTCCTTACGTCCTAAGAGACTGATTTCTCTGCTGAAACAAGCCGTTTGGAAATCGCGCAGGACTTCCTCCCGAAAACGATCAAATGACAGCTGGCTGGGGTGCATATTCTCCATTTAGCAAAAATAAGAAGAATGGCCGGGGGTTAGGAAAATGCTAAAAATCCCCAGGGGCTTCTTTTCCTTGGATTTTTAAGTAGATTTGCTATCTAAATATCGAAATATGAAAAGAATCCTATTAACTACCGTAATCGCCCTTTTTGCCGTGTGCAGCTTTGCGCAAACTAAAGTAGATGCTGTGGTAAAAATGAATACCGAAAAATATGACTTCGGAAAAATTAAACAAGGCGAACCCGTTACTTACTCTTTTGAAATCAAAAACATCGGCAATAAACCTTTGGTAGTGGAAAACAGCTGGGCAAGCTGCGGATGCACTACTCCTGAAAAAATCACCGAGCCTATCCAGCCGGGTGCTTCTGCAAAATTAAAAGTGCAGTACAACTCTGCTGCCGTTGCGCCTTTTACGAAAGACGTTAATATCAAATTTGCAGGGATTGATGAGGTGAAAACTGTAAAAATTACCGGTGAAGTGTTAGCCGTTGATGCGTATGCAGAATACATCAAACAAAATCCAAAGCCCGCTAAGAAATCTTAATACAATCTCATTCTATTACACTAAAACCCTCCCCGTGGAGGGTTTTCTTTTGCTGATACATTTACTGACCGCCTCCTCTTACTTAACTTTGCGCCATGCCATTAATTTCCACCCGCGGTGCTGCTATGCCCGCCTCTCCGATCAGAAAACTAGTTCCCTTTGCTGAAGCTGCTAAGAAAAAGGGAATAAAAGTTTATCATTTGAATATTGGTCAGCCCGACATAGAAACTCCTCCGGCCATCATGGATGCCGTTAAAAATGCCGACATCCCAGTACTAGAATATAGCCATAGTGCCGGCAATGAATCGTACCGAAAGAAGCTGGTAAAATATTATCAAAAAACAGGAATCAACGTTTCGCCGCAGGAAATCATTATCACTACGGGTGGTAGCGAAGCTATCTTATTTGGATTTTTCACCTGCCTAAATCCCGGAGATGAGGTGATTATTCCAGAACCCTTTTACGCTAATTATAATGGCTTTGCTTGCGCCGCTGGCGTAGAAGTAGTCCCTATCACTTCTATCATTGAGACAGGATTTGCACTGCCGCCTATTGCAGCCTTTGAAAAAGTTATCACGCCGAAAACAAAAGCCATTCTGATCTGTAACCCCAATAACCCCACAGGATATGTGTACAGTGAAGAAGAGTTAGAGGCCTTGAGAACAATCTGTATCAAGCATGATCTTTTTCTTTTCAGTGACGAAGCCTATAGAGAGTTTTGTTACACAGGTACAGTAAAGAGTGCACTTCAATTAAAAGGCCTGGACGATAAAGTGATTGTAATGGATACAATCTCTAAACGCTACAGTGCATGCGGCGCAAGAATCGGCGCTCTTATCACAAAGAATAAAGCAGTCTACGAAGCCACCATGAAATTTGCCCAGGCAAGGTTAAGTCCTCCCGGACTGGCTCAAATAATGGGTGAAGCGGCCGTGGATTTACCTGGTAATTTCTTCGATGCGCCGAAAGCGGAATATCAAAAACGAAGAGACTTGTTGGTGAGTCGTCTCAATAAAATTCCAGGTGTATATTGCCCAAATCCAGGCGGCGCCTTTTATGCCATCGCGAAACTTCCTATTGAAGACAGCGATCGTTTTTGCCAATGGCTATTGGAGTCGTTTAGTTACGAAGGACAAACCTTAATGCTGGCTCCTGCTACGGGATTCTATGGTACAGAAGGACTTGGTAAGCAAGAAGTACGATTGGCCTATGTACTAAACACAACCTCCATAGCGGCTGCCATGGATTGTTTGGAGAAAGCGCTGGAGCAATATCCAGGTAAACAACATTAGTGCCCTTTGTTGAGAGATCTATAGTTTAGACAGCATTGATTCCGCTACCAAGCTATTGCCTTTATCATTTAAATGAACGCGGTCAGTAGTTAATATGCCTGACTCTTTGTTCTCGGTATTATGCTGATTCAGGTAGACTGAAAAAATCTTGCGCAGATCTACCAACTTACAATTCTTTTCTCCGGCCAGTTTTCTTACCACATCGCTATAGGCATTTAAATCGGCATCCTGCGGATTTGCATTATTTAGTTTTTCGCCAATTACTGTGGGCGTACACAAAACAACTTTACTGTTATTCTTCTGAAACAGTTGTATGAGTGCGCGGTAGAACTTCTCATATTTATCCTTGTCGGTACCCGTACCCGATGTCTTATGCCAAACATCATTGATCCCAATGTAAATCACTACTGTTTCGGGCTTTTTGTCTAGCACATCTTCTTGTACTCGTAGGTATAGATCATACACTTTATTCCCTCCAATTCCTGCGCCTATTAATTCATACTGGTCCAATTTTCCTTCAGCGGCAAACCGTTTTTTCAAAAGATCTATATAGCCACCTTGGTTTACGCCCATTTGAGTAATGGAGTCACCAAAAAAAACAATTCTTTTCTTGGGAGGAGTAACGAATGAAATTGTCAAAAGACTAAAAGCAGCAAGTAGGAAGGTATATTTCATGAAATCCTTTTACTCAAATTAAGTAAACTAAGTCAAAGCCCTAGGGGATAATACGTCTTATTTGATTGGCCAGCTCCATTAGGCGAAACAACTCTTCTTCATTACCCTCCTCAATGGCTTGCTGAAATTTCTTAAGCTGAACAATATGTTCTTCTAAAACATCGAGCACCTGCACTTTGTTTTGTAAAAAAATCGGCGCCCACATCTGCGGATTACTTTTTGCCAAACGAACCGTGCTTTCAAAACCAGCGGATGCCAAATCGAAAATAGCAGCTTCCTCCTTTTCTTTTTCCAACACCGTATTAGCCAAGGCAAAAGAAGTTACATGTGAAATATGACTAATGTATGCTGCATGCAGATCATGCTCTTGAGCGCACATAAAAAGCACGCGCATGCCTAATTGCTGATACATGGTTTGTACCCAAGTAAGCGCTTCTTTATCCGAAGCCTCCGCATCACAAATAGCCACTGCTTTATTTTTAAATGCTTCCTTTACCACTGCCGATGGTCCCTTTTTCTCCGTACCCCACATAGGATGCGTGGCTACAAAACGACTACGCTTGGCATGAAGCTGCACTGCATCAATTAATTTCTTTTTGGTAGACCCTACATCCAACACAATCTGTTGATCCACCTGATCCAATACCTTTGGTAAGAGAAGAACCGCCTGATCTACCGGTATCGCCAGCACCACCACATCTACCTGTGGAATGGCTTCTTCCAGACTCATCACCTCATTAACAATTCCTTGCTCTTTGGCAAATTGAGCATTTGCTATGTTGGCATCTACACCTATAATTAAAGAAGACAACTTCTCGTCTTGTAAGCGCAAGGCTAGTGAACCCCCAATTAAACCGGTACCAATAATCGCAATTCTCTTTTCCAACCTCATCTAGTCTATTTTATAGCAATAAAAATAAACTAATGAATCCGTTTTTCAATTCGGCAGATCAATTCCAGACAGGCTTTTCTATTGAGATAAGGACATTACCAAAATCCAGCCTTGGGCCTTCCTTCGAAAGAACTTTTACTGGACATAAATAAACGCTATCGCACTCTTATGGCAATAGCCTTAGAAGGAGTAGGATAAACCGCTAAGCAGGTAACACAGTCATTGCTGGGGGAAGATTCCGGCGAAAAATAAAACTCCTGACCCTCTCGTATAGTAGCGGGAAAATCACAATAATTCGCTAAGCGAAATGCTTTCGAGTATTGATTATTTGTTTGAGGGTCCACCCATGTATTTTCATATTGATCTGGAGATAAATCACCTTCTAGCAGTATTATAGTGTAATTTCCACAAATTCCCGTAATTGCTAATTTCCCCTTGTATACTGGGGAGTCAAGATCTTTATAACACTGAAATGCCACCAAGGGTAGCAAAAAAATAGGAAGCCAAAAAAATTTAACTCTATTTGTAAAGCAGAATTTCATAAACAATTTGAATCAAAATTAAGAGCTCACAATAAAAAATGAGAAAAAAGTTACCTGCCAATTTAACAGAAACTAAAGAGCCTCCCTATTTCTAGAAAGGCTCTTCCTTGTAATTTTAAAAAAT
>JBMSWW010000053.1:0-8925 GCA_049425065.1 Chitinophagaceae bacterium | reverse complement strand
TAACAAAGGAGCGGCCTTATTAATACCTGATCATGAGGCAAAAGAGAAACTGGTATCTGCTGCCATTTCACTTTGCAAAGATGATCAGCGTAAAGAGCAAATGAAACTGCAATTGCGTTCATTAGCAGTTACAGATGCTGATCAGCGGGTGGCACAAGAAGTTTTGAAAAGACTATCAAGTAATGAGTAACCCATTCCTCCATACAAATTTGTTGACTCAGACTTTCCGTGGTACAGAAGGTATTAAGGAGGTATGTTTTATCGGCATTGGAGGAATTGGAATGAGTGCACTAGCTAGATTTTTTGAGGCACAGGAAGTTAAAGTGAGTGGGTATGATAAAACCCCTTCTGCTCTTACTCGTGAATTAGAACAAGCAGGTATTGAAATACACTATGAGGAGGATTTGACAAAACTGGCCAAATCTGCCGATCTGATTGTATATACCCCTGCTATTCCTTCTATACACAAAGAGTTGAGTTGGTATCGAGAGAACGGATACACCTTGTGGAAAAGAAGCGATCTGCTGCAAAAAATCACGCAGCATTCGTTTAATATTTGTATTGCAGGAACGCATGGCAAAACAACTACTACCACAATGGTAGCACATATACTCCGCGAAAGTGGATTTGGATGCAATGCTTTCTTGGGAGGCATTGCAGCTAATTATGGAACCAATCATTGGGGAAGTACTACCAATTGTTGTGTGGTAGAGGCTGACGAGTATGATTGCAGTTTCTTGAAGCTGCAACCGCATGTTGCGCTGATCAGTGCTATGGATCCTGATCATTTGGATATTTATGGTACTGTGGAGGCGATGGAACAGGCATTTATTGATTTTACCAGCTTGATTCCAGCGGAGGGATTACTAGTGTATAAGCAGGGATTAAAAAGAGCTGAGGACCTAAAGGCTCCTCAGAAACTCAGTTATCATTTGCAGGATACTAATGCGGATTGTTATGCCGCTAATTTGAATGTGCTAAATGGAAAATATCATTTTCAAATAGTGCTACAGAGACAAGTAATTGGAAATTTCGAATTAACCATGGGTGGATTGCATAATGTAGAAAATGCCGTAGGTGCCATTGCTATTGCATGCGCACTCAAGATTCCTGTAGAGACTATTGCAAAAGCCATCGCTTCTTTCAAAGGAGTTCAACGTAGATTTGAAAAAGTAGTAGATACTGATCAGGTGGTGCTGATTGATGATTATGCGCATCATCCTGCTGAATTAACAGCTCTCTTAAAAGGAGTTCGATCGCTCTATGGAAACACAAGATGCACGCTACTATTCCAGCCACATCTTTATTCTCGTACTCGTGATTTGTCTTCAGCGTTTGCGGAGGCCTTAAGTGAAGCAGACAGTGTTCTCTTACTTCCCATCTATCCTGCTCGTGAATTACCCATGGAAGGGGTTAGCAGTGACTTAATTGCTGATAAAATGGAGAAGGGAAAAGTGCAGCAATTTAATGAGACAGCATTGCTTCAGTGGGTGGAGAATGAATTTAAAAAGAAACTGAAACCAGGTCGCAAAGAAATATTGATTGTGGCAGGGGCGGGGGATATTGATCAATTAGTAGCACCAATAAAAAAAATTTTAGTAAAGTCTTGAAAATTAAAAGAATCATACGGAAACTTTTATTTGTGCTCTTGTGGGCCGGTATCGGGACAGGCATGATCTTCTTGTTGGTGGCGGCTATTGGGCAACGAAACCAAGAGAGGCTTCGTTCTTATACCATTGGAGTTAAAGGAGGCACACATGGCACCTTTTTAACAAAAGAAAATATTGAAGAGCTGCTGCACCAATATACGGCGGGTGTTCAAGGAGAGCTTGTGTCTGACTTTAATCTTCGTGGGGTAGAGTCTAAGATCCAGCAACATCCTTTTATTCGTAAAGCACAATTATATTTTGATAACCAAGATGTGTTGCATTTGTCAGTACAAGAGAAAATTCCTTTGGCTCGATTATATACAAATAGCGGTTCTTCGTTTTACCTTGATGAATTAGGGGCCCCTATGCCTTTATCAGAAACAAAGACTGTGAAACTTCCAGTCTTTACCAGTTTGCCCGATAGTGTGAATCTCAACAAAAAAGATACTCTGCTACTTAGTCAAATTAAAGTGGCTGCTCAAATTATTGTTGCCGATAGTTTTTGGTCTTCTCAGGTGTCACAATTAGATCTTACATCTGCCGGTGAATGGGAAATGATTCCAGCGGTAGGCGATCATGTAGTGAAACTTGGAAACCTTACACAAATGGAAGATAAGCTACGACGTATTTGGGTTTTTTATCAGCAAGTAGTAGCAAAAGTGGGCTGGAGTCGATACCGCTCTATAGATGTTCGATTTGACGGACAAGTAGTGGCGGGACGAGGGGCTAATCCAAGGGTAGACTCTTTGGAGTTACGACGCAGTGTTCAGCAATTATTACAACAATCTAGGATGATAGAGAATGATACCGTGATTCGGTATTTACCTAAGCCATTCCAGCCCTTACTGACTGATGGGGTGGATACGGTGAGTGAGCTAAAAAATACTTTACCGATTGATTCGGCTCAATTCAATACCTCAACAATAAAAAATTAAAAACAACAACTAAAACACCCATTATGAACCCATCAAATCCTATCATCGTCGGTCTGGACATTGGCACCACCAAGATCGCTGTGATTGCCGGAAGAAAAAATGAGTTTGGCAAACTCGAAATCCTTGGTTTTGGTAAAGCCAATTCCAATGGTGTAAAACATGGACAAGTGTTAAATATTGACGAAACAATTAAGGCTATTCGTACGGCACTTGATAATTGCTTTGCCTCAAATCCAAATTTGGAAATCAGCGAAGTTTACGTAGGTATTGCCGGTCACCATATAAAGAGTTTGCAAACTCGTGGGGATATGGTGCGTCAGCGCACAGAAGACGAGGTAACTCAACTGGAAATTGATAAGCTGATCGATGATCAATACAAAACCTACATTCCGGCAGGTGATCAGATTATTGATGTGATTCCTCAGGAATTTACCGTAGATAATATTCCCAATATTCCTAATCCAATTGGATATGGTGGCGTAAAAATTGGTGCCAATTTTCATATCATTACAGGAGATAAGAATGCAATACGTAACATTAATCGCAGTGTAGAAAAAGCAGGGCTGCATACCAAGGATCTGGTATTACAACCCTTGGCTTCTTCCGCTGCAGTAATGGGTCAAGAAGATTTAGAGGCGGGTGTAGCTATTGTTGATATTGGCGGTGGTACCACGGACTTAGCGGTGTTCAATGAAGGGATTCTGAAGCACACTGCTGTTATCCCCTTTGCCGGAGAGAATATTACCAATGATATCAAATCTGGCTTGGGTGTGTTAAAGACCCAGGCCGAACAAATGAAAGTTCAATTTGGGTCTGCTTTGGCTAATGAAGCAAAGTCTAATGCCTACATCACCATTCCTGGTTTGCGCGGTATGCCTGCTAAGGAAATCAGTGTGAAAAATCTTGCCAATATTATCCAAGCTCGTATGAGCGAGATCATGGATTTTGTAACCTATCACTTGAAGCAAGTAGGTTTAGATAATAAAGCACTCAATGGCGGAATAATTCTTACTGGGGGAGGCTCACAGTTAAAGCATTTAATTCAACTTACAGAATATGTTACTGGCTTGAATGCCAGAATTGGCTATCCTAATGAACATTTGGCAGCAGGGCATATTGAAGAGTTGTCTAAGCCTACCTACTCCACTTGTATTGGTTTGATATTAAAAGGGTATGATGATTATGAGCATAACCGCAAGGAGTTTGATAAAGGGTATCGTCCAATCAATGTACCAGAAGGTTTACGTAATACAACTCACGCAGGGGAAACAGTTGTTGAGGATATTACTGAAGGAGTAGGAGAGGAGCAAATGCGTCATCGTCGAAACCTGACAGGTTTTTGGAGCAAATTCAAAGACAGGATTATTGATCTATTCAAGGAAGAAGAGGATAGACAACTTTAATCCTCCCCTAAAAACCCAACTAACTAACCCATTCGAATAATTTGCAAAACAAAATTCCATGATTCAATTTGATCTGCCCTCCGATAAGTCCTCAATCATTAAAGTGATCGGTGTAGGTGGCGGCGGAAGTAATGCAGTCAACTACATGTTCAATCAGCAAACTGATGGAGTCAACTTCATTATTTGCAATACCGATGCCCAGGCCTTGGCCTCCAGCGGCGTTCCCAACAGAATTCAGTTAGGCCCCCACTTAACGCAAGGATTAGGGGCTGGTGCCAATCCTGAAATTGGTCGGCAAGCCACCGAAGAATCATTAGAGGAGATTAGGCGAATTTTAGAAGTCAATACTAAAATGGCTTTTATCACCGCAGGTATGGGTGGTGGAACAGGTACCGGTGGTGCGCCTATTATGGCTAAAATCTGCAAGGAAATGGGCATCTTGACAGTGGGCATAGTTACCACTCCCTTTGCTTATGAGGGAAAGAAGCGCTTACAACAAGCGGAGGAAGGTATTCGCCAGTTACGACAACAAGTGGATACTTTATTGGTGATCAGCAATGACAAATTGCGTCATCAGTTCGGCAACCTTAAAATGCGGGAGGCTTTTGAAAAAGCTGATAATGTATTGGCTACTGCTGCACGTTGTATAACTGATGTAATCAACAGTACCGGACAGATCAATGTAGACTTTGCCGATGTATGTACAGTAATGCGTAATGGTGGACGTGCTATTTTGGGACATGCACAAGTAGCGGGTGAAAATCGTGCACAATTAGCAATCGAAGAAGCTATTAATTCTCCTTTGCTAAACGACAATGACATTAGAGGTGCTAAATGGATTTTAATCAATATTAATTCTTCTCATGGTGAACATGAATTCACGATGGATGAAGTAGAAGTGATTCAGCATTACCTCTTAACTCAAGCGGGTGAAAATACCGATGTGATTTTGGGTATGGGCTATGACGACAACTTGGGTGATAAATTGGGAATCACATTAATTGCTACAGGCTTTGATCATAGGGATAATTTGTCACAGCCTGTCGTGAAAAAAGTACAGCCTGTACAGGAAGAAAAAATTGTGATGGTCTTAGGCGAACCCGAGAAAACTGCGGATGTTGTTATTCCTGTAGCTCCAGTGGTAGAATCGGAAGTACCGCCAGAAGTAACTCCTACTAATCTCATGCCTACCTTAGTGGAGCCTGTTGAAGAAACAGTAACAATGATAGAGGAAGAAAAAGAAGAAGAAGTGGTACATTTTGTTTTAGACAATCCTACTTCCACCGCCATAGAAATGCCCGTAGCTACTGAGATATCCTCTCCTTCTTCCGTATTGGTAGAAAAGGATGCAAGCTTTATGGCAGCAGCGGTGCTTCCTCCTACTACTCCAAGTAGTTCAGTAATAAGTTCAGGAGGGTATTTAACACGTCCTGCTAATATCTATGCATATAACAAAACTGAAAAAGCAACAACTCCGATAGTCTCCACTCCCGCTCAAGAGCCGACTCCAGCTCCCGTTGAAGCAGTGAGTCCTCGTCAGGAGATTCCTCGTCAAGAGGAAGTAGTACCCCCCGTGGTTCACCCTCCCGCAAGTACTATTTCTTTTGTAGAAGAGGAATCAATGGAAATGCAATTGGTAGAAAAAGAAGAAACCCCTGCTGTACAAACGCCTTTGTTGTATGAACTACATGCAAGTGATCCTAAAGTAATTGAGGAGGAAATTCCTGAGGATGAAACAATCGAGCAGCAACGCAGAGCGGCAGAACGTTTGCAGAAGTTACGTAATCTCTCTTTCAATGTGAATACTGCAGATCCTAATAATGAGTTTGAAACCGTACCTGCTTACATTAGACGTAATATGGAGATGTATAACAGTAAAACAGAGATTGAGAATTTTTACAGTAGTTATGAAGTGAAAGAGGATCCTTCCAAACAAGGACCCATCAGCACGATCAACAGTTTTTTAGAGGGTAAAAAGCCCGATTAAATAGGTTCATTTCATTTCCGTGGAATGAAGGCAATGGTTAGCTTTTAGTTGTTCCTCCCGGCTTCTGCCGGGAGGTTTATTATAAGTACTACCCATTCCTGGTACCTTTGTTTTAAAAAGCAAGCTATGGAAACCGTATTAATTGCCGGAGGTGCTGGACTTGTAGGAAAAGAATTAAGTGCTGCTTTATTGGATAAAGGATATCGTGTTATTGTGTTGACAAGGTCAGTAGCTGCTCAAAAAAATAATATCCATCCTAAGCTCTCCTATGCTCATTGGGATGTGAATGAGGGAACCATTGATGAGAAAGCGATTCAAGAAGCCGATCATATTATACAATTAGCGGGCGCTGGGGTAGCGGATAAGCGTTGGAGCCCTGAACGAAAAAAAGAAATTCTAGATAGTCGTGTAAAGTCTGGTGAGTTACTGATTAAATCACTGCAGCATACTACTCATCATGTAAAAACGGTGATAGGAGCTTCCGCCATTGGTTGGTATGGGCCGGATGCAGTTCCTGTGCAAGCGCCTTTTACCGAAAACGCCGCCGCCGATAATTCTTATTTGGGAGAAACTTGTCGCCTCTGGGAAAATAGTTTACAGCCCGCCCATTCATTGGGGCTAAGACATATTACGCTGCGAATTGGTATCGTATTAACTCCTAAGGGAGGCGCCTTAAAAGAATTTTTAAAACCGCTTCGGTTTGGAATGGCTTCTATTCTTGGCAACGGGAAACAAATGGTGAGTTGGATTCACGTACAAGATTTGGTGAATCTTTTCATTTTTGCACTAGAGAAAAAAGAATTGCATGGTGTGTATAATGCAGTGGCACCTCAGCCTGTTTCTAATAAAGAGTTAACCCTCACCTTGGGTTGGGCTCGAGGATCTTTTTTTGTTCCTTTTCATGTTCCTTCTTTTTTATTAAAACTTATTATGGGAGAAATGAGTGTCGAAGTATTAAAGAGTGCTACGGTGAGTGCGCAAAAAATTCAGGGAAGCGGTTTTTCATTTCGCTTCCCTGATATAAGATCAGCACTAAGTTCTTTCTTTTAATTTCGAATGGGTCTGCCGGTGGTCAAAACACTTTGGATTCTTTCTAAGGTTTTCTTTTCGCCACATAAAGACAAGAAAGCTTCACGTTCAAGGTCCAGCAAATATTGTTCACTCACTTTAGTAGCTTCACTCAGGTCGCCACCGCACATTACATAGGCCAATTTACGTGCCACCAACGCATCGTGCTCAGTAGCATAGCCTGCTGTTTTCATAGCATGAATACCTGCCAATAGTGTCCCGAGTCCTGCCTTCCCCAATACTTGAATATCTTTTCTTTCCAGCGGCTGTTGATAGCCACTTTGCTGTAAGGTTATCACTGCTTGCTTTGCTGTGGCAATTCTGCGTGAAGGATTGTAAATAATTTGATCTACTCCCTTTCTGTAAATACCCAAATTGAAACCTTCATTGGCTGAGGTGCCGACCTTAGCCGTAGCGATGGTCATGAATCGATTTTTTAAGGTATTGGTATCGGGTTCATCAAGATGTATTTCATCTGCTGCACGCAAAACAAATTCTTTGGTACCACCACCACCTGGTATTAATCCTACTCCTAGCTCCACTAAACCCGTATAGGTTTCAGCAGCGGGATAACATTGATCTGCATGAAGACTTAGTTCACAAGCTCCCCCTAGGGCAAGACCGTGAGGAGCTACTACTACAGGAATAGATGAATAACGAGCTCTCATCATGGTTTGTTGGAATAGACGAATAGCCATGTTCAATTCATCATACTCTTGCTCAATGGCCATCATAAAGATCATGCCCACGTTGGCTCCTGCAGAAAAATTAGCTCCTTCATTCGCGATCACTAGTCCTTGGTATGATTTCTCTGCTTTTTCAATGGAGGTTTGAATGCCACTCAATACATCGCCGCCGATACTTCCCATTTTAGTAAACCATTGCAGACCCAGTACTTCATCGCCTAAGTCATACAAGCGACAACTTCCATTTTTCCAGATCAGCTTTTCAGTTTGTTGACTCATCACCAAAAAAGCCTGACCGCCAGGTAAAGGTTGATAGGTTTTTGAGGCAGGGTTGTAGCAATAACGAAGTCCTTTTTCTGTTTTATAAAAATGCGTATTTCCTGCGGCAATCATTTCTTTTACCCATGCGGCCACGGAAAGACCTTCACTTTCTATGGCTTTTACACAAGCGTTTACTCCTAACAAATCCCAGGATTCAAAAGCAACGATTTCCCAGCCAAAGCCGGCCATCATTGCATCATCAACTGCATATACATGATCACTAATCTCAGGAATACGATGGGAGATATAAGAGAAAATTCGGTAATGCAATTGACGATAAAATTCTCCGGCTTTATCTTTTCCGGCAAATAGAAATTTGATACGACTATTCAGGTCTTCAATGGGCTTAGCGGCTTCTAGTGTAGCAAAGCGAGGTTTAACACGAGGTTTGTATGCTAACGTTGTAAGATCTAAGGTTAAAATTTCTTTTTTGCCTTCGGAACTTTTTATTTTTTGAAAGAACCCTTTTCCTGTTTTATCACCAAGCCATTTGTTGCTGACCATTTTTTCCAACCAGCTGGGTATATTGAATAAGTCTTTGGCTTCATCTTGTGGACAATTGGTGGCAACACCTTGTGCTACTCTCACCAAGGTGTCGATACCTACCACGTCTGCAGTTCTGAAAGTGGCCGATTTGGGTCTTCCAAGCACGGGTCCGGTAAGCGCATCGATCTCATCGATGGTTAAGTCAAGTTTTTCTTTCAAATTCATGATGGCCATCATAGCAAAAACACCCACCCTATTAGCTATGAAAGCAGGCGTGTCTTTACAGAGCACGGTGGTTTTTCCCAGTCGCTGATCTCCATATTCCATTAGAAAGTTGATCAGTTCCGCATCGGTATGTTGCGTAGGAATAATTTCCAGCAATCTAAAATA
>JBMSWW010000052.1:0-9029 GCA_049425065.1 Chitinophagaceae bacterium | reverse complement strand
AACTCCTGCAATAGTAGCTGTAGGCTCGGTGGACCCTAGCGTTGGATTTACCCACAAATCAACAACATCATCGGTAGTAGAGCCAGTATTAAATGTATACTTTACTACAATCAAGTAGGTAGTAGCTAACGAACGAGAGGTGGATTCGTAAGACACAGTTCCATTTGATTTACTTACCCCAAAAAAATATCCCCCGCTTCCATCTGTCTTGGCATATACTCTCACAGGAAAAACAGAGGATGACTGAAAAAGCCCAATGAAATAATCCCCAGTTTGAACGGAAGTAATATTAACAAGGAAAGACATGTACACCGATCCAGTATTAGTAGAAGTAAATGTTCTGTTATCATCTTCACCAGAGGTTGTCATGTTTACAGCATTACCAACACCAGATCCTGGGTGCCCTGAATAGGTAAGCCCACCGTTGGAAACAGTTATTGGATTTGTCCCAGGTGCAGAATGTGCAGTCCAACCATTATCAGAGATTAATTGGTTGGCCGCGTAATTGAAATCCTCGGTCAATAATTGACTAAATAAAAGATTACTGACCAGCAGAAGAAAAGAAATAAGAAGCGATTTTTTCATATTCTTGATTTTCGGATTAATTCCAACTCAATTGCAAATCATCAATAGCGGTAGAAGCACGTGAACCGCCTCCAGTAGTTCCATTCAGCGCAACAATGCGAATCCAAACTTTTTGGTTATTGTTATCGAGGACATTACCAAAGTTCACGGTAACGGGAGTGCTAGCAAATGTACCAAGAGCAGTTGTTAGCGTTGAAGGACTCGTAGTAACTGTAGTAAAACTTGTTGGCGTTGAGCCAAATCCATATTCACCTTTCCAGGTGGTGGTTCTACCCGCAGTAGCAGGAGCATCCAGGGATTGCAGCAGGAAGCTCAGTTGAAAATTTGATTTACCAGTGGTGTTGGTCAACTCTAATACATAAGAGGAACCAGGATCATATCCTGATGAACTTGTTTGACGTATTCCCAACGCACGGTTGGTTTGAGCAGCTTGAGTAGCTGCATCACTGTTGGAAGCAAGTCCAGTACCTGAGGCAAAGTTCTTTAGGCCGGCACTTGTTTGGTTCCAGGCAGTGGTAGCACTAAGACCTGCGCTTCCATATTGAGGCATGTCCCCTGTGCCTAATGAAGTGGCAGACGCTCCAATCTTGACTGAAATACCTTGTGGTAAACCTCCGGCAATCGCATCAAAATTTTGGACATAGGGTGAAGTAGTTAGAGGAAGACCAGAAGCACCAGGAGGTGGTGCAGAACCACCTACCACATCACTCAGATTTCTAAAAGAGATCTGCTTTGTGGTGTTGAAAGGTGTTAAATAACCTGTGAAAGAATTAGCAGTACTTGGATAATTTGTGGAGGAGAAAGAAGCTCCCGATAATGTGTAAGCAATTAATGTACCCGTTCCATCATTCATATTCACACTTCCCCTCCAGCTACCAGAGGTACCGCCTGTTAAGGAGGTAATATTTACAATTTTGATCAGCGTTGATTCCCATGCACGATAGTTAGCGTTCACTTCGGCTATCGTGGCCGCACGAGGAGTAATCGTCTTTCCCGTAGAAATCAGCGTAGCATAAGATACCGGCACACTATTTAATTGCAGCAAACCATTATACTCTGAAATCTCTTGACCCGAGATATTGATATCTATAGAGTCTCCCAGATTAAAACTATGGCTAGCGCCAAAACGCACACAAATACCTGCCAATCCATTCCCTTGTTGAATGTAAATATTTTGATTATTCAAATTATTAGTAGAACGATCACTAATAACAACACCCGTAATACGTTTTCCATTGGGAGCATATACATTACTTCCGGTATACATAGCCCTTAAATCAGCAATATTCAGCAACGTAGTTGGTCCAGTTCCGCAACGTGCGTTGTTAAACTGAACATCAGAAGTATCACGAATAGTAAGTTGTTTGGTGGTACCAAAATAGGAATAGACTCCTACAATGGATCCATTCCCTTTGGGAAGTTTTACCTCTGCAAAATTTGAGTAGTTACTTGTACGAAGAGTAATTCGGTTGGTAGCAGGTGCAGAACATCCCTGTACAGTTCTATTGCCAGACTGCGTAGCATCTGCATATTTTTTACTGGTATCTGCCGTAGAAAATTCATAGTCTACCAGTTTAATCAGGGTACTGATGTATTGATTCTGTAGACTAGTGGTGAGATCAGCTACCGATACTTCCTTTGGCACCAAGGGTTGATTCAAGGGCCCTTTGATAATGTGTTTATCCTGTAAGTAGTAAGCCAACAAGGTTACCCCACCTTGTGTGAGATACGCAGAATCGATTCCACCTCCAAACTGGAGAGTTCCATTATACTGACCCAGATATAACCCCTTTAATTTGACAAAGAGTTTACGTCCAACAGGGTAGTTATTGAATAAATTATTTCCAGACAAGCGGAGTAACACTCCTCCTGTCTCATCCTGAATCGCAATCTGCTGATAGTAATTACCACTGCGATCGTCGCATGAAACTATTCCTTCAATCACCACATCGTCCGTGATTTGCACAGCGGCACCAGACGTATAACGAGCTTTAACATCTTTAATACTAATGTTAGCTACAATGCCGGGCTCGCCTGTTGTGGGAGCATCTTCAAATGTTTTCTTACAAGAAAATAGAGCGATGGAAACTGAAAGCAGCAGCAACGCTTGTCTTGTAAATTGAATAGGAGACATAATACTTATCGTGGTTTAATTTGAAATATTATTGAAAATCTGAAGCACTGCGAATACCGATTTGCGTATCATCTCTAGTGCCAAGCTTATAAATTGAAACATACCCTGTAATAGAGCTAGCAGCAGTATTCACCGTAATACCAGAGGCTATACGTACAAACATGGTTAAACTGCCCGTGGCATCAGTCAAAGTATACGTTACGCCGGTAGTATTGGATGAAGTTTGAGTAATGGACGTCAAATTATTAATGCGGACTAGAGAAGAGGCCCATGTGTTGCGATTGGCAAGCACTTCAGCGCAAGTAGTTATACGCGGAGTTACATCAATAGTAATCGGCACCACTACCACTTTATCCATGGGTACACTTTTTAATTCCAGATCTCCGTTGTACAACAGTAATTCACCCACCCCGCCAGCATTTATTTCCAGTACAGAACCTATCGGATATACGGGAGACCCCTGCACCGTGTATAGGTAAATTCCTGCGCCGCTTTCGTCTTGTAAACGATAATTTCCGACGGCCTCATTAGCATTATTAGATATTACCACCCCGCGAATCTTCTTGGTTCCTGTAGGAACCACCACCGTGCCTGTTCCAGGATACAAAGCCCTGAAATTAGCAATAGACATTAATTCCGAAGGGTTACTTGGCACAATCGGATCAGGTCCAGAAGGTCCGATTGGCTGCTTATCACAGGCAGTAAAAGCCCCACTGAAAGCCAAAATTCCCAATGAGAGAAAAACTGATTTAATTAGGTAAACTATTTTCATATACTCAGGTTAACGAAGTACTAAATTAAAAACGAAGGGTTACACTGCTAAAGAAGTTCAATCCGTAAGCATAGAACAAACGTGGAGGAAATTTGCCCACTTGCACAGGATCAGCAGCAGTTTGTTGCTGATCGTACCGAAGTTGCTCGAAACCTCCAGTAATAATATTCTTATTGTTAAGTAGGTTATTAACGCCCACACTGAAAACAAGGAAGGTGGATTTATTATTCATATCGTAGGCTTTGGGAAGCTTCCAAGAATAGCCACCAAAGAAATCAACAGTGTATTGAGCATCAAATTTTGTCTGGTTAAATACGGTACTGTAATCTGATGTTCCGGGAGTTAAATATTGCAAAGACTTCCAGGTTCTACGCAAAGGATTCATGCTGAGATAGGACTCATCAAAATAGCTACTCGTCAAACTCACAAACCAAAACTTAGGAGAGCGATAGTTTAATCCAAGACTATACGCCTGCATAGGAGTAGAGGGCAGTCTGAAATTCTCTGCATAAATAATATCACGACCTAACACTGTGGCGCTATTATCAACCGTGATCACTGCATTTTGCTTACTGTCGTAATAATAACGGCCTAAAGCTGCCGCTGCATTCAGCGTAAGGGTAGAAGAAAGTTTTGCTTCTACGCCAAACTCACCACCAAAATGAAGACGGTCAATATTTTTAATAGCGTAGTTAACAAAGTTTTGATAGAAATCATGATAAAAAACCATCACGTCCATGCCATGTTTGAACTGTGTATAGTAACCACCCACTTTCAACCGAATCTTTGGAGTGTTTAATACATAGGCAGCTTCACCGGTCAAAATTTCTTCCGTACGTAAGTCATCTTGCTGTGCATTTCGAGTACGGGGAGAAATATATACATTCTCAAAATAGGGGGCACGCTGTTGGTAAGCCCCATTTACATAGAAATAATTACGACCATTTAACTTGTAGGTTACCCCGGCTTTACCAGCGTATTCTAAAAACGAATTTACGGTACCCTTCCCTAATGACTCATTGGGGAATAATCCACTTCTTACATTACCCTCACGATAATAGGATGTATTTGCCAATGTCCCTGCCAAGAAGAAGTCAACCTTGTTGAATTTAAATACTCCCTGCGCCCAGCCACTCACTTTGCTGATATTGATATTGTAGTCATAGCCAAACTTATCGCCCTCTTTCAGAATACGATTAGGATTATCCAAATCAAACTGATTGGTTGCATTATCAACTCCAAAATCTCTTTCGGCAAACTGGTTCAGATTAACATAGAAGTCTCCACCTAGCAAATCTTCTACTTTTTTGTAGTAGTGATTGTTTTGTGTTTGATAGGAAGCTCCGGCGGTAAAATCAATATGATCGCCAAAACGAGTGTTCAAAACACTGTTGACGTTGAAACGAGAAGTATTAATAATTCTATTCTCAATGATATAACGAGAACGAAGACCACTTACATTGTTGCCTGCAACGCCATTGGCATCTTTTACGGTCATGTAGCTGGCGCGGTTTACATCATACAAACGTTGCCAGTTGATCTGACGAAGATTGATGTCATTGCGCATCAACTCTTCTAACCGAGCAGCCTGATTCACATCTGGCGCACTTGCCCAAACACCCGTGTAGCTAGGTAAATAGCGGTAATAATCCGGACGAGGATCAGCCGCATTATACCAATCAAAAGCAGACACAGAACGATCCCCAAATGAGTAGGCTACTGCCGTCATCATAGAAGTTTTATTGCTCATTCTATACTCATGATTGAATATGGCTACGGGCTGATGCGTTTTACCCACACTTACGTTACGCTTCTTACCATTGAGGTACCCCCAATTGGGATTATAATAGTTGGTGCCTGCTAAATCCATCATCTCTTGAATGGCAGCACCCTGTCTTCCATTTTCAGTAGGGGCATCAAAGGCCGTCAGAGAAAGCAGATGTCGAGTCCCAATTTTTTTATCTACGCTAGCAAAAATGCCCCAACCATTATAGTAGGTGCCAGGCACATAGCCTTCATCTGCCCAACGACGGCTTCCGCTTATGGAGTAAGCCCATCCCTTTTTATTCAAACCAGAAGAATGGGTAATCATTAAACGATTATTATAATTTCGGTTAGAGGCAGCATAACTGATCTGCGTTTGCGCACGTTGCTTGCTGGCTCTGGCATCAATATTGGTATTGCCACCAATGTCACCAAAAGTGAACGTATTAGTACGCAATCCCCAAGAAACATCACGATTACGCATCACATCATTCAACCCTCCCCATAGACCAAATGGCGTAAATCCATTATCCAGATTATCCATCGAAATACCATTCAGGAAAGTGCTGAATAAGTCATTCTCATAGCCACGGATACGGAAACGTACAGCACTGAAATTAAAAGAGGCTGCAGAAAAGAATGGATCTCTTCCGGCTGTAAGTAGGGAGGACACATTTTGACTACCTCCATCCCCTAGATCATTTTCATCAAGCGTAAGGGTGGGGATATTGTCTAAAATTGCATCTTTTACTTCATCTAAAATGGAACTGTCTTTTCTCGCGGTAGAGTCTACTTGAGCAAAAGCGGAGAAACTGGTGCATAGTAAAAGCAGCAGTAGTTTGGCAATACGCATGCGGTTAGAATTTTAAAACACTGCGAAGTTAACTTTTACATAGTTTTACTTATTAAGAACTTAAGCACATAATAATTTCTTAACCAAATGCATAAAAAATTTATACTCACGGATTTAGTACTTTAGCCAACTTATGCTTTTAAGATTTAGACACCAGCTCTTGTTGTTGCTTGCAATTCTCACCATTCATGTTGCACAGGCCCAAAAAAAGCATTACAAATCTGCCATTATTGCTTTTTACAACTTAGAGAATCTCTTTGACACCCTTGACAATACACTCATCAATGATGAAGAGTTCTTGCCAAAAGGTGACCGTAATTATAACACGGGTATTTACAAAGACAAACTCGGGAAACTATCGACTGTCATCTCCCAAATAGGCATTGAATTCAATCCTGATGGACCTGCTTTGTTGGGCGTAGCAGAAGTTGAAAATGATACGGTCCTCAAAGACCTAGTGGCAGAGCCTCTTATTGCAAAACGTAACTACAAGATCGTTCACTACGACTCAAAGGACGCAAGAGGGATTGACGTAGGTCTTCTTTATAATCCCACTTATTTTTCAGTGGAGACTAGCAATAAGCTATTTGTTAAACTCCCTTCTGGAGCCAAAGACGCCTACTACACCAGAGATATTCTTTGGGTGAAGGGAAAATTAAATGGCGAAACAATTCATGTATATGTAAATCACTGGCCCAGCCGAAGTGGAGGAGAGAAAAGAAGCGAACCTGGTCGTGTTGCTGCTGCGGCAGTTTGTCGTAAACATATTGACAGTATCCAAAAAGCTGACCCAAAAGCTAAGATCGTCGTGATGGGAGACTTAAACGATGACCCCACCAATAAAAGTGTGGCGGATGTATTACGTTCTGGCGGTAAAGATGACCTCTCCATGAGAGGCACCTTATTTAATCCTTGGCTGGATATGTATAAAAGAGGAATCGGCACCCTTGCTTATCAAGATGCCTGGGGACTCTTTGACCAAATCATTATTTCTACTCCTTGGTTGGACAAAAACCAGTCCGGCTTCTTTTTCTACCAACAGCAGGTGTTCAATAAAGAATACCTGGTGGAGAATAATGGCCGCTACAAGGGGTATCCCATGCGGACCTGGGACGGAAACAGTTACCGTGGGGGATACAGCGACCATTTTCCTACTTACATAATAGTTATCAAAGAGTTAGTAAAATAACTCAGTCCCAGCCAAAGGGTAATTAGTGAGCAAAACACCTTCAGTAAGTTGGGTGCTGAAAAACTAGGCTATTAAACGTAGAATCCTTATCTTTGCCGCCCCAAATCTGTGTTCGCAGATTCTTTTCTGCCCGGTGGTAGAATTGTCCAATGGGATAAATCGAATTTTTAACCTTCCGTTTTTACGGAAACAAAAAACAGGTACATGAACAACTACGAACTGATGGTCATCTTCACCCCTGTTCTGAGTGACGACGAGTTCAAAGCCGAGCAAAAGAAATATGCGAAGCTTGTCACCGATGCCGGTGGAACTGTTGTTGCAGAAAATGCTTGGGGATTAAAATCCCTAGCCTACCCCGTTCAAAAGAAGACAACTGGTCTTTATTGGGTACTGGAGTACACCGCGGCTTCCGACTTCAATGAGAAGCTGAAAATCCAATTGCTCCGTGACGAGAGCGTTCTTCGTCACCTTTGCACTAAGCTCGACAAATACGCCGTTGAGTACAATGCACGTAAGAGAAGTGGCGTAAAATCAGGTAACTCAAAAGCAGTGGAGGCTTAATTGTATGGCAAAGAATGAAATTAAATACCTGACCGCCATTAAGACTGACAAACGCGAAAAAAAGTTTTGTCGTTTCAAAAAGTATGGCATCCGCTACATCGATTACAAAGATGTAGAGTTCCTGAAAAAATTTCTGAACGAACAGGGTAAGTTGTTGCCTCGTCGTCTTACCGGAAACAGCCTGAAGTTCCAGCGTAAAGTTTCTGATGCGGTGAAGAAGGCTCGTCAAATGGCCCTGCTCCCTTACGTAACAGATCTTTTAAAATAACCACACCCTAACTCCTTGATCGGAAGACAGTGTTTCGAAACACTGGGAAGGTGAACAAAAAGAAAACAATGGAAGTAATTCTTATTCAAGATGTAGATAATCTGGGTGCTGCTAACGAAGTAGTGAAAGTGAAAAACGGCTATGCTCGTAATTTCCTGATCCCTCGCAAAATGGCAGTTGAAAATAGCCCCAGTAACAACAAACAACTCGAAGAACGTTTGAAGCAAGTTCGCAAGAAAGAAGCGCTGATGCTTGCTGAAATCAACAGCGTAATTGCTAAGTTGAACGAAGGCCCTGTTAAGCTCGGTGCTAAAACTGGAACCAGTGGCAAGATCTTTGGTAGCATTACCAATCTTCAAATCAGCCGCGCTATTCGCGAACAAAAGGGATATGACATTGATCGTAAGAAGATCAGCATTCCTGAAGAAGTGAAGGAAATTGGAAGCTACAAAGCGGTGATCGACTTCGGTAATGGTCGCACTTCAGAAGTAAGTTTTGAGGTGATTGGCGAATAATATCTACCAAAACTAACTGCAAAAGTCCTCCGTTTGGAGGACTTTTTTTTGCCCTACCCCCATGGTGGCCAGATATTTGAAAGCCGAGGACCTAAGAAAGTTTAATAATTTTGAAAGGGGATTGAAAATAGCGTTACTTTGCTTTGTTATTGGTGCTCTTTCAGTTTCACAAGTCCAGAACGATTCGAATACGTAGAATGTTCTTTAGGTACTGTTTACTGTTGACACTGTTTATATTTTAAAACCTAACAAGATGAACATTTACGTAGGAAATCTGAGCTGGAACCTTAAAGATCAAGATCTGCTCAACCTTTTTGCTTCTCATGGAGAAGTGGCTTCTGCAAAGATTGTCACTGACAAATTCACTGGCCGTAGCAAAGGCTTTGGC
>JBMSWW010000051.1:0-9128 GCA_049425065.1 Chitinophagaceae bacterium | reverse complement strand
GGTAGATTTTTACTTCGTATCGCTGAACTAAACTGGCTATTTTATCTGTTAATTCACTGCGATTAATAAAAGGTTGTGTTAATGGAATTTGCAAATCTCCATAGCTAAATTGCTTCTGACCCCCCCCTTTATCTACTGTTAATTCTACAGGACGAGTAGCCACCTTTACCAATACCCCCGCTTGTAATAGTTCGTTTAACACCGCAGGCGCATACAAATGATCCCAGTCCATCATCACAGAAACAGCACTAGACTCTACATTAAACAGATCAGATATTTCATTGGAAAAAAATGATTTATTCTCTAGTAAAGATGGAATTGGTCTTGCTCCCTGAAGATTAACGGCAGATAACTCTTTATATTCAAGACCATACGCCAAGGGAAAAGTCCAAGAAGTGATATCATAAAATAAACTGTCTTTATACTCCAATGTCTTTTCAAAGATGGTTCTGATCAAACTATGCTGTGGCTGATCCAATGGCACCAGAAAAGAACTGGATGGTAAAAATTCTTTATCAGACATGGAAGAAGGGACTGTGTAGATCTGTATTTGGTGACGTTGCAGAAGTGTAGCAAATTCCTTCACTTTAGCAGGATCTTTTTTGTCCCCTATTACATATCCTTTTACTGGATAAGTAGCGGCCTTTACGGGTGCTTGTTTGTAAAAATCATGTTGATATTGCAATAGATCTTTTCTTAGGGCCTGTACCCCCCTAAGTGTAGAGAGAATCGTTACAAATTGATTTCGGATCGTGAAAGGGAATGACAAAAGTCCATTTACCGTTTCTTGTAAATGCCCCCGAGAAGAGGCCTGCTCAAATAATATTCCAATACCTCCATTGATGTCAGGATAGGTAGACCCTTTTCCATAATAAAAATCATCAAAGGCCTCTTTCGTAAAGTATAAAGAACCAATACTATCGAGAGCCGTTGCATGAAACTTAGCCAATTGTGCTGTTAATTCCTGATTTTTTAACGGAGTTAGAGGATTTACGCGAGAGGGAACCCCCGGCTGAAAAAAGAAAGTAGCATTGCTTCCTTGCTCATGATGATCCGTTAGTACGTTAGGCTTCCAGGAATGAAACCACTTTAGGCGATTTTGACTTTCCACATGAATAGCAGGAAGCCAGTCACGATTTAAGTCAAACCAATAGTGATTATATCTTCCTCCAGGCCATACTTCATTAAATTCTCTGGAATTGGGATCGGTTACCAAATTGGCACTTTTGTGTTGATTAGCCCAAGTAGAAAAACGCTGTAACCCATCAGGGTTAAAAGAAGGATCTAAAAGAATGACGGTATTTTTCAGTAGCGCTTCAATCTCAGGACCCTGAGCAGCCGACAAATGATAGGCCATCAACAGGGCTGCATTAGTACCGCTTGGCTCATTGCCATGAATTGAATGACCAATCCAACAAACAAGGGGCATTTGATCTAACGAACTTATAGTTGCTTTGGGGTCTGATAGTAACAAGTGATTTTTACGGATTTCTTCCAACCGTTGCTGGTTTTCAGGAGAAGTGATAATCAATAAAACTTGTGGCCTTTTCTCATAAGTGTAACCCATGATTTCCAGCCTTACCCGTCCAGGCGCTGCTTTTGCAATCGCTTGCATGTAATTGACCAGTCGGTCGTGGGTAACATGCCACTCTCCCACTTCATGATGGATTACAGAGGAAGGGACAGGTATCGAAGGATTATAACTAACTCCCTTAGGCAGGTAGTAAGACAGGGATTGAGTGGAGGCAGTGACAGCCGAAATCCATAAGGCAAATAAGGCAAACAACTTGGTTTTCATGTATAAAATTTGGCCTACCAAGATAATTACAAATCAGCTAAAAAACCGATTGTATCTTTGCCGCCTATGAGTCAAAAAGGGAAAGTATTGGTTGCCATGAGCGGTGGAATTGACAGTACCGTTACGGCCCTCATGCTGCACCAGCAGGGGTATGAGGTAGTGGGCATCACCATGAAAACCTGGGACTATGCGGCAAGTGGCGGTGGCAAAAAAGAAACCGGCTGTTGCAATCTTGATTCCTTCAACGATGCCCGTCAGGCAGCCGTAGAACATGGGTTTGCACATTACATCCTGGACATTCGCGAAGAGTTCGGTGACTTTGTTATTGAAAAATTTGTAGACGAATATTTAGCGGGAAGAACGCCCAATCCCTGTGTGCTTTGCAACACGCATATTAAATGGCGAGCGCTTCTAAAAAGAGCAGATGCTCTTGGTTGTGATTTTATTGCTACCGGACATTACGCTAAAATTCGTCAACATGATAATGGAAGATTTGTAATCAGCAAAGCCGTAGATGAAACCAAAGACCAGAGCTATGTGCTATGGGGCTTACAACAGGATTTATTAAGTCGTACCCTTCTACCCTTAGGAGGATTTCGTAAAACTGAAATCAGACAAATGGCACTGGATTTTGGCTATCCCGAATTGGCTAAAAAACAGGAGAGCTATGAGATCTGTTTTGTGCCAGATAATGACTACCGCGGATTTTTAAAACGCAAAGTAAGCGGTCTAGAAGAGCGAGTTGAGGGAGGATATTTTATTGACAAACATGGTAAAATCTTGGGCCAGCACAAGGGCTATCCATTTTATACAATCGGTCAACGCAAAGGATTAGAAATAGCGTTAGGGAAACCTGTTTTTGTTACCAAGATAGACCCCGATAATAACACAGTGACTTTGGGTGACGAAACTGAACTAGAGCAAAACAACATGATAGTCACCAAGCTGAACATGATCAAGTATAACCAATTACCAGAAGGCCTGGAAGCGGTCACCAAAATCCGGTATAAAGACCCTGGCAGTCTCTCCAGGCTTAGCCCCGAAGGCCCTCAACAGGTATCTGTCCAATTTTTTGAACACGTTAAAGGAATTGCTCCCGGACAAAGTGCAGTATTTTATGAAAAGGATGATGTTATTGGAGGAGGAATAATACAAAGAGGATCCCTAATTTAGTAGTTACACAAAGCACTTCTTTGACAGTTATACAAAAAATAAAGAACTTAAAAATTTTCAGCCCGCTGTTGTTGGCGATTGTTCTTATTGGAGGTTGTAATGAAAAGGAACCCTTTGAAATAATCGCGGTAAAAGATTTTATTGCCTTGCAACCGGGCAAGTATATCACCTACCGAGTTGACTCTTTAGTCTTTACTCAATTTGGACGCCAAGAAGAAATCCATTCTTATCAGGTAAAGCATTTGGCTGACAGTTTCTATCTAGAAAATCAGGGAATAAAAACCTTTCGCATTTTTAAATTTATCAACGACTCTTTAGGCGCTGGTCTCTGGAGACCCAATGGTACTTATGCTATCAGTGTCACTGATAATCAACTGGAGTGGAATGAAAATAATTTAAAGCAAATAAAATTGCAAAGCCCCATTCGGAAAGATTTTGGTTGGAAGGGAAACACTTATTTAACGAATAACCCGCTCGACCCCCCGTATAACTTTAGCAATGACGATGATATTCAAAGTTGGGAATATCACTATCCGGAAAACCTAACGGACTTTGTTTACAAAAACAGCGTCTATAAAGAAGTAATTACGGTAGAGCAGATCGATAGTCGTTTTAATGTGCCCATCACAATCCCCGCAGCCTATGCATTTCGTAATTATGCAGTGGACCGCTTTGCCAAGGGAATTGGATTAGTACAAAGATCCTGGGAATGCTGGGAATATCAACCCAACACCGGCGGTAGCGGTGGGCCCTACAAGGTAGGCTTCGGCATTAATCAATGGATGATAGATCACAATTGAAAAGAACAACGTTTATGAAAAAAATCATATTGGCATCGATATTGTTTATGTTGATCTGCCTTGATATCGAAGCGCAATTTTCTCGATATATTATTTGGTTGAAAGACAAAGGAAGTAATACATTTTCGTTGAGTACTCCGTCAGCCTATTTATCTTCCAGAGCCTTGGAACGCAGAACGCGTTATGGAATTTCCATAGACAGTAGCGATCTTCCTGTGTCCCCTTCTTATGTGGCTACCCTTAGTGCTATACCTTCGGTTACTATTCTCAATGTTTCTAAATGGCTAAACGCCGTTTGTATTGAAGTGAGCAACCCTTCTGCAATCAATACTATTCAATCCTTGCCCTTTGTACAAAATACCGGAGGCCTTGCCAATAGAAATCTAGTTAATGGTAAAAATCCCCTTGAAAAATTCAAACATACAGAGGAAGTGCTACCCCTGCCCCTCGAAAATTTAAAAATAGAAGGGATCAGTGGAGATTATTATAACTATGGTAACTCTGCCTTGCAGGAAATGAAATTACATAAGGGAGAGTTTCTTCACAATATTGGACTACGAGGCCAGGAGATGCAAATTGCCGTACTCGATGGCGGCTTTTACAACTACCATATTTATTCAGCATTAGACAGCGTTAATCGTAATGGACAAATCTTACACACCTGGGATTTTGTGGCCAGGCAATCCAGTGTAGCCGAAGATCACCCGCATGGCATGCAATGTTTATCTACGATTGCAGCAAATATTCCCGGGCAATTTGTAGGCAAAGCCCCCAAGGCCTCATTTTACTTATACAGAACTGAAGATGTAAACAGTGAATATCCCATTGAAGAATTTAATTGGGTTTGCGGCGCTGAACGAGCAGACAGCAGTGGTGCGGATGTTATTTCTTCCTCTTTGGGTTATTTTGATTTTGACAACCCAGTGTTCAATTATGTATATCGTCAAATGGATGGCAACAGCACGATTGCTGTAAAGGGTGCAGACAGAGCAGCTCAAAAGGGCCTATTGGTATTTAACTCTGCAGGGAATGAGGGAAATAGTAATTGGAGACAAATCATTACTCCCTCCGACGGAGATAGTGTGGTAGCCGTGGGGGCCGTTAGTGCAGCTGGCACCATAGCTTCTTTTTCCAGCTATGGCCCCTCCGGAGATGGAAGAATAAAACCAGATGTAGCCTCCGTAGGATTATCTGCAGTGGTGCAATCGGGAAGTGGCACTATCGGCGTTGCCAATGGCACTTCCTTTGCCTGCCCCAACATGGCAGGATTAGGTACCTGCCTTTGGCAGGGTTTTCCGGAGTTCAATAACATGAAAGTTATAGAAGCATTAAAACGATCTGCTCACAAATTCAACACCCCTGATGACCGAGTTGGATATGGGATTCCAAATTTAAAAAATGCATTTGCATACCTATTAGCGGAATATGCAACTGCTAATGCTACCCTTTCCAATTGTCAGGCCAATTTAACTTGGAAGAGTAAAGATGTAGAAGGCATGCAGTATTTGATTGAAAGAAAACTACCGAACGAAACCGATTATACCATCATTCGTACGCTACAAGCAACTAACGGCAATACCCTTGCTAATCAGAACTACAATTACACAGACTCCATTGCCTCTTCGACGGGAATTATCACTTATCGCATCACACAAGTGATTGACACCAATGCGGCCAGCCGCCAACAAGTTTATTTGGATAGTGTTCAGGTAAATCTCACTAGCCCATGTATTATTGTTTCTCCTGAAAAATGGATTCGCCTTTTTCCCAATCCGTTGGAAGGAAGCGAGGTTTTACATGTTTCTATCAATACTCCTACGGCTAGCACTTCGATATTTATTAACGTGTTTGATGCAAACGGGAAATTATTGCTACAACAACGCCATTCAAAACCAGTAGGCGCTACTACCCTCAACCTCCCCTCGCTCCATTGGCCAAGTGGAAATTATTTTATTACGGTGCGAGAGGAAGAAAGTGTAATCGCAACAGTGCCATTAATTAAAGCAAACTAGGCTTTTTGAAGCAGCGCTGCAAAAAGAGTATCTGCCTGCATACTCTTTCCGTCAAAAAGAGCGGACTGAATAAGTTGAAGCTTTTGCTCTTGCACGAGCCACTCCACATTGTTTTCATTTTCTTGTTGAAACACCGAACAGGTGATGTATAAAAGATAGCCTCCCTTTCGTAAAGAAGCCAATGCATGGGTCAAAATTTTTTGTTGTAAAGAAGCATAGGTCTCGATTTTCGAATGCTCAAAAAAACAAAGTTGCTCAGGGGTTCTGCCCCAAGTGCCGCTCCCGCTGCAAGGAACATCGGCGATCAATAAATCGACACTAGTCTGAAGGTCCTTAGGAATGGCCTGCTCAAGATCGATTACAGAGGTTTTACATTGGGGCAAGCCTGCTTGTTGCAAACGATTCCGAAGTTGCGGCATCATAGTATTGCGCACATCCGAAGCCAGCAGGTTTATCTTAGGAAAACTATCCGTCACTAAAATTGATTTACCCCCACTGGCGGCGCAACAATCCCAAGCAATACGAAGATTCTCAGATTTAAGGTGCACAAAAAGGGTGGCAATTTGCTGAGAGCTGTAATCTTGTATAACATAATCTCGGTTGAGGCCCTCGAGGTTTTGCAGTTGCGTAGCCGCAGGAAAAGAAAAGGACGAAGGGGTAAGCTGTTGGTAGTTTAACTGTAGTTTTTTAATACGATCTGCTAATTGTTTCTCTTTACCAGGTCTTACTCGTATAAAAAGAGCCGGCTGCTCTAATAAAGACAATGACCAATAATTTTCATGGAAGCCTTCACTTAATTCATCACAGAAAGGAAATATGTCTTCCGCTTTAATGCCGAGGTCATTCAGTTTTTTTTCTGCTCCCCACTCAACTTTATCATTCCAACCCTTGCGGTATAATTCCAGCAAAGGGTCTTTTGCTTGGCTGGTTAGCCAAACGCCGGCCAGAAGTCTATCGCCGACCGTGGCATTAGGCAAGGCTTTTCCGAGTCTGAAATAACAATAACAATAATGTCTTACTAACCTACGATCTGTAGAGCCCATTTGCTTTTGAAACGCAAACTGCTCTTTTAGAAATAAAGCAAAAGGCTGCTTCCCTTGGTATAATTCCAGAAAGGAAACAGCCTTATTGAAATATGAATGATACCTACTCAAAGTTCCAGCAATGTTTTGACCGGATCTTTTCCGATCAGCAACTGTGCAGGGTTCTCCAATAATTCTTTTACTCGTACCAGGAAGCTTACTGATTCACGTCCATCAATAATACGATGATCATAGCTAAGCGCTATATACATCATAGGACGAACTACCACCTGTCCATTAATAGCAATGGGACGTTCCTGAATCTTGTGCATTCCTAAAATCGCACTCTGAGGAGCATTGATAATAGGCGTACTCATTAAAGAGCCAAATACACCCCCATTTGTAATGGTGAAAGTCCCTCCGGTTAGTTCCTCTGCTGTCAATTTACTATCACGGGCTTTACCTGCCAATTCTAATACCCTCTTTTCAATATCGTCCATCGTTAGGCTCTCTACATTTCGAATAACTGGAACAGTCAATCCTCTGGGAGTACTCACCGCAAGACTGATATCGGCATAATCATGAAACACTAACTGATCTCCATCAATATACGCGTTGACAGTAGGCCACTCACTCAAGGCAATCGCACAAGCCTTGGCAAAGAAACTCATAAAGCCAAGGTTCACGCCGTGCGTTTCTTTGAATTTGTCTTTGAACTGGCTACGTACACTCATGATGCCAGACATATCCACTTCATTGAAAGTGGTAAGCATGGCAGTTCCATTCTTTGCTTCTACTAGTCTACGAGAAATTGTTTTACGAAGATTACTCATTTTCTCACGACGCTCGTCCCTACTTCCTGCCATAGCCCCTGCAAATGGCTGAACGCCGGGTTGCTCTATCACTCGTAAGACATCGTCTTTTAGAATTTTTCGGTTGGGACCAGACGGTTTCACCGTGGCAGGATCTACTTTCTTATCAGCAAGTATTGCAGAAGCTACCGGACTGGCTTTCACTTCTTCCACCGTAGTAACTGTGGGAGGTTTTGGTGCCGTGATCTCCTTAGCAATAGGAGGCGCAACAGTTTCTGTAGGTGCAGCGGTTGCTGAATGTGCAGGTGCTTGCGCATTCTCATCGATAGTGGCTAATAAATCTCCAATCTTTAAGGTATCACCTTCTGCCGCCGCAGTAGTTAAGACCCCGGCTTTCTCCGCATTTACTTCGAAGGTTGCTTTTTCACTCTCCAACTCGGCAATCACTTCATCTCTTTCCACATAATTTCCCGTTTTCTTATTCCAACGAAGCAACATAACTTCTGTAATGGATTCACCAACGGTCGGAACTTTTATTTCAATCATATGAATCTTTGATATTAGATAGAAAATGCGGTTTCAATTAATTCAGCCTGTTCTTGCAAGTGCACTTTGTTATAGCCAGTTGCAGTAGAGGCAGAAGGTTGACGACTAATGACTCCAAAAGGAATGGAGCGCAGTTGCATACGAAGAAAGGAAGCAGCTCCCATATTCTGAGGCTCTTCCTGTACCCAAAACCAAGTAGCGCCTGGAAAACGATCTTTGATCTTCTCCAATTGCGTAGCAGGGAACGGATACAATTGCTCTACACGAACAATAGCAATATCCTTTCTGTCATCTTTTATTCGTCGTTCATTTAATTCAAAATATAACTTACCTGAACACATCAATACTTTATTCACCAAAGCAGGATCTGCAGTGGTATCATCAATCACTTCTTGGAATTTACCTTTTGTGACCTCCTCTTTAAAAGAGTAAGTTCCAGGAAAGCGAAGATTCGCTTTGGGAGAAAAATTAACTAACGGCTTTCTGAAAGACCAAGTCAATTGACGACGTAATGCATGGAACAGATTAGCAGCTGTAGTAATATTGGTTATCACCATATTTAATTCCGCACAGAGTTGCAGGAATCGCTCCAATCGAGCACTGCTATGCTCTGGCCCTTGTCCTTCATACCCATGAGGCAGTAATAAGGTAACGCCATTCATTCGATTCCATTTTTGCTCTCCCGCCGCTATAAACTGATCAATCATGGTCTGCGCCCCATTGGCGAAATCACCAAATTGTGCTTCCCAAATCACTAAGGCATTAGGATTAGCCATGGCATATCCGTATTCAAATCCTAACACCCCATACTCACTCAACAAGGAGTTATAGATTCTGAACTTTCCGGTGGCTTCCGGAATAGCAGACAATCGGCTGTAAGGCTCATCGGTGTTTTCATCACGAAGTACTGCGTGACGATGAGAGAAAGTGCCGCGACGTACGTCCTGCCCACTCATACGCACATC
>JBMSWW010000050.1:0-9138 GCA_049425065.1 Chitinophagaceae bacterium | reverse complement strand
GGCTAATAAAAAATGGGAGGTTAGGCTACCGATTATATTTTCCCTAGCCTTAGTGGCGGGCATGTTCCTTGGATACAAATTAACGCAGAGCACAGGTCGTGGGCTTTTTGGATCCAACAAGCAAAGTTCGCTGCAAGAGGCGCTGGAATTGATCAGATATCGATATGTAGATCCCGTAAATCCTGACACGCTGCAGCAAAAAGCTATTATCGAAATGATAGAGGGATTAGACCCTCATACTGTTTATTTGCCTCCGATAGATTTAAAAGAAGCGAATGAAGAACTCGCCGGCAATTTTGAAGGCATCGGGGTAGAGTTTAATGTTTTTAAAGACACCGTCACTGTAACCTATGTGATTCCCGAAGGTCCCAGCGATAAAGCAGGTATTTTAGCAGGCGACAAAATTATTAAGGCGGGAGATTCCTCCTTGTTGCAAAAAGGAATCAGTACAGAAAAGATCAAATCGTTGATCAAAGGTCCTAGAAAATCAACCTTGCAACTACGCTTGGTAAGAAATGGCCAACAGCTTTCTAAAAAAGTAACTCGAGGGGTAATTCCCACTCCTTCGCTAGAAGTTGCTTACTTGTTAGATGCGCAAACCGGATACATTAAGCTTTCCCGTTTTGCAGAAACCACCTATGAAGAGTTTATGGAGTCCTTGGAAGCCTTGCAGGGAAGTGGCATGACTAAGCTTATACTTGACCTCAGAGGCAATGGCGGCGGATTATTAAACGAAGCTGTTCAAATTGCCGATGAGTTTTTAGCAGGTGACAAATTAATTGTTTACACAGAAGGTTTGCATAGTAAGCGAAAAGAATTCCGATGCGAAAGACCCGGACTATTTGAAAAGGGAGAATTAGTTTTATTGGTGGATGAATTTTCTGCCAGTGCAAGTGAAGTACTTTCCGGCGCCATCCAGGATTGGTGCCGAGGTACAGTGATTGGAAGAACCACTTTTGGCAAGGGATTAGTTCAAGAGCAATATGTTTTGCAAGATGGAGCCGCCATTCGACTCACGGTTGCGCGCTATTTTACACCTCTTGGGAGAAGCATTCAACGCTCATACGAGAAAGGAAAGAAATTATATATGGATGAAGCTTGGGATCGATACCACAATGATAGCACCACTAAAAATGATTCCACTAATAAAAAACTAAAAGTAAAAAAGTATTTCACTACCTGTGGAGATACGCTTTATGGAGGCGGGGGTATCACTCCTACCCTTAAAATTTCAGCCGAGAAAGAAGTGGCTATGCCTCATGCTAATTTACTACTCGCCTCCATGGGAGAGTTTAGCAATTTCGCATTTCAGTTTTATCGTAATAATGAGTCTACAATTAAAAAAATGAAATCAGCCAACAACCTTTTGAATGATTCTATACTCCAAAAACAACTTTGGGACGGCTGGGTAAAACATACTCAAAGAGACTCCTTGAATTATCAAATAGCAACTACCGCCGAGAAGAAACTAGTGATGGAAAGACTTATGGCTACCGTAGCCAGATACCAATGGAGAAATGAAGGATTTTATCAAGTAGTAAATTCCAATGACCCTTATCTTCGAAAAGCGCTCGAAGTGATAAAAAAATAAAGATTCTATGGATATTAAAAACAATATACTGGAAACCATCGGGAATACTCCCTTGATAAGACTTAACAAAATCACGAAAGATTTTCCATGTGAAGTGGTGGCTAAAGTTGATTATTTCAACCCGGGTAACTCTATTAAAGACCGCATGGCACTTAAAATGGTGGAAGTAGCCGAACAGCAGGGAAAATTGAAACCTGGTGGAACCATCATTGAAGGAACTAGTGGGAATACCGGAATGGGATTAGCATTGGCGGCAGTGGTAAAAGGCTACAAATGCATTTTTGTGACTACAGACAAGCAATCTAAAGAGAAAGCGGATATTTTAAAAGCAGTGGGCGCTGAGGTCATCGTGTGTCCAACCAATGTGATGCCAGAAGATCCGCGTAGTTATTATAGTGTGGCTGCTCGATTGGCTAATGAAATTCCTAATTCCTTTCATATGAATCAGTACGATAACCTGGCCAATCGCCAGGCACATTATGAAAGCACAGGGCCAGAAATATGGAAGCAAACTGATGGTAAGATTACCCATCTTGTTTGTACAGCGGGTACCGGAGGCACTATTACCGGAACAGCGATGTACCTCAAAGAGAAAAATCCCAATATTAAAATTTGGGCCATTGACGTGTACGGGTCTTTACTCACTAAATACTTCAAGACTGGAGAAATTGACATGAATGAAGTAAAGCCCTATATCAGTGAGGGTTTTGGAGAAGATTTTGTGCCGGGCAATTACGACATGAGTGTAATTGATCATTTTGAACAAGTAACCGACAAAGATGGTGCTGTAATGGCCCGAAGATTAGCCAAGGAGGAAGGATTGTTCTGCGGCTATAGTGCAGGAAGTTGCTTGCAAGGATTACTACAATTAAAAAATCAACTCACCAAGGATGATCTTGTGGTCAGCATCTTGCATGACCACGGAAGTCGTTATGTTGGTAAAATTTATAATGACCAATGGATGATGGAGAGAGGATTTTTAGACGTAACCACTATCCGTGAAATTATCAGTGCCCGAGGATCAAAACGTTTAATCACGGTTACCCCGGAGCAAACAGTGGGCGAAGCGGTAGAGCTCATGAAAAAATATGACATTGAACAAATTCCTGTTATGCAAGAACAAGAACCGGTGGGCGCTATAAGTCAGCATGGATTATTCAAAAAAATATTTGCTGATCCTTCTCTAAAAAATACCAATATCCGTGAAATGATGGAGCCAGTCTTCCCTATCGTTCCTTTCGATTGTGCGGTAGAGAAACTAACTCAATATATCAGCAAGGACAATGGCGCTGTACTAACACGGGATGAAGCGGGCGCTTATCATATCGTTACCAAATATGATGTAATTTCCGCAATGGGAAATTAACTAGCGCGCTTACTTACCAATTTCTAAAAGACAATAATTCGTACCTTTCCGACCCAAAAATTACGACCATGAAAAAATACCGCGCGGGTGTATTATTCGGAGATGAATTAAAAGCACTCTATCAAGACGCAAAAGAAAATAATTTCGCCCTGCCGGCTGTTAATACTACAGGTACTGACACCATCAATGCTACCTTGGAAACCGCCGCAAAGGTTAATTCTCCGGTGATCATCCAATTCTCCAATGGAGGCGCGCAATTCATTGCCGGAAAGGGAATGCCCAATGACAATTTACAAGCGAACATTCAAGGAGGTGTAGCCGGTGCTTTACACATTCATACCCTAGCCCAATACTATGGAGTTCCCGTTATTTTACATACAGACCATGCGGCCAAAAAATGGCTGCCTTGGATCAGTGGATTATTAGATGCCGGTGAGCAATTTTATACAGAAAAAAGACAGCCTCTTTTCAGTTCCCACATGTTGGATCTTAGTGAGGAAACTTTAGAAGAAAATGTAGCCACTTCTGTTCAGTTTTATGAACGGATGAAGCCCTTGGGCATGAGTATTGAAATTGAGCTAGGCGTTACAGGTGGCGAAGAAGACGGAGTAGATAATTCTGACGTAGAAAATTCAAAACTCTACACACAGCCCTCTGAAGTGGCTTACGCTTACAATGAATTGAGTAAAGTAGGTCCACTTTTCACCATTGCCGCAGCTTTCGGAAATGTTCATGGAGTCTATAAACCAGGTAATGTAGAATTACGCCCCGATATTTTACAAAATAGTCAGCTCTACATTCAAAAAGAATTTGGCACTGGTCCTAAGCCGGTCTATTTCGTATTCCATGGTGGAAGCGGATCTCCCCAGCATCAAATTAGAGAAGCTATTTCTTACGGTGCAATCAAGATGAATATTGATACCGATCTCCAATGGGCTTTTTGGGAAGGAGTACTTGATTATTACAAGAAAAACGAAGCCTATTTGCAAGGTCAATTAGGTAATCCTGAAGGGGAAGATAAGCCCAATAAAAAATACTACGACCCCCGAGTATGGTTACGCAAAGGAGAGGAATCATTCGGCAAAAGACTAGAAGTAGCTTTTACCGATTTGAATTGCCTGAATCGTAATGCCTAATTACAGGCTTTAAAAGCCTTTGGGCCTCCCCACAAAAGAGCGTTGTTGTTGAATATCCTTCATCACTTTTACTCCCTGATCCAGATAGATATCCTTTTGCAGATTTTTCAACCAGCGTTCGAAGCGCTCTTGCTTGGGTTTGTCTTCTACCCATCTTTTTTCTTCACCCGTCAAGGCTTTCAACGTAAGCGGATTTTTCAACTGCTGAAGAGAGTCTAACTTTCGTACTCTGGCACGAATTTGTTCCTGCTCCTTTTTATATTGTTCAATTTGTAAACTATAGGATTTATCATTTTGCTCCGCAAGCCAACTGGCATGTTGACGGATCAACTGAAAAATAGTATCAGTAGCAATCCGATTCTCCCCCATTTTCTTAATAGTCGTCAAATCATAGTCAGGTGTCCAAGTGATATAACTGGCTTTATTGATCTGATCCCAGGGAAGCGCCTCTTTTGTATCCTTCTCGCGCACTTTCATATACTCGAAATTATCAGGAATCACAATGTCAGGATTCACGCCTTTCAATTGCGTAGAGCCTCCGTTAATTCTATAAAACTTTTGCAATGTCAGCTTAATGGTCCCCAATTCAGCATTGGACATGGAATATCCAAAGTTGGGATCTAGGCCAATATTACGCTGTACCGTTCCTTTGCCAAAAGTGGAACTACTTCCTATTACAATAGCACGTCCGTAATCTTGCATGGCAGCAGCAAAAATCTCGGAGGCTGAAGCGCTAAATTCATTGACCATTACTACCAGTGGTCCGTCATATATAACGGAGCGATCTTTGTCACGAAGAACATTAGGTTTTCCATCACGATCTTTTACTTGTACAATGGGGCCCTCGGGAATAAATAATCCCGCCATCTGCACTACATCGTATAATGAGCCCCCTCCGTTGCTTCTAAGATCAAAAACGATTCCGTCCACATTTTCTTTTTTTAATTTCTCCAATTCTTTAGCCACATCCGTAAAACATCTTGGACCATTGGGGTCATCAAAATCTGCATAAAACTCTGGCAAATAAATGTACCCATAATTCGAATCCCCTTCTTTGATCACTGCACTACGGGCATAAGATTCATCCTGCACAATTTTCTCACGAATGAGTGTAACTTCTTTAACAGTGCCGTCCATTTTTTTAATCGTCAATCTTACTTCAGTATCTTTTTTTCCGCGGATTACTTTCACCGCATCTGTTACCATGAAACCTGTTAGGTCAACAGGCTCCTCACCAGCCTGTGCCACTTTCTGAATAATATCGCCTGCCACTAATTGACCAGATTTGTAGGCAGGACTCCCCGTTACTACACTAGTAATCTTGATATTTCCGTCATCGTATTGGAGCGTAGCTCCAATACCATAAAACTGACCACTCATCTCCTCATCAAAATAACGCTTATCTATCGGAGGCATAAATTCCGTATGAGGATCCATGGTGGTGGTGATGGTGTTTACTAATAAATTAAATTTGTCATCATCACTAAATTTCAAACGCAAACGATCAAAGGTTCTATTCATGGCAATACGAACCTTGTCACGTGCCTCTCTTTCCATGGTTGAATCAGCTTTTATCAAAACCCCCTCTTTACCCTTTGCCTTCTCCTGCTGATTTACCGCATCTACATAACGCTCCAATACCATAAACTTCAACTTTTTTCTCCAGCGCTCTTCCCGCTCTTTCAACGTCGTGGTATAGTCAAGTTTGTCGCCATCAAGTTGCACCTCCTCTTTCTTAGAAAAGTTGAAAGGCGATGCCAATAGCTTGCCATATAACAAAGCAGCTTCTTCCATGCGGCTATTAAAAACTTTTGCAGATTTTTTAAAAAACACCACCGGAGAACCCTTAATTTCCTCATCAATACTTGTTTCATAGACTTTCAACAGCTCCACATCTTGTTGCAATAAAATATTTTTTTCAGGGTCTAGCTCTTCCAGGTATCTTTTAAAGACCTTCTTTGAAAATTCATCATCTAATGCTTGTGGACTGTAATGCCCATCCGCTAGCATACGTCCTACCAACTGCATAATTTTACTATATCGATCTGGTGGATCAACCATGTGCTGGTCTTTTCCCAGCGATTGAAAGGTTAAAAAACTAGCACCAACAACCAATAAGATTAGGACAGGAATTCTCTTCATATTCAGCCAATATTTTATAAAAGGGGACATTACCGTCAAATTTAACGCAATTTGTTACCCGTAATTTTTGACGAACGTGTAATTTATGTAACTTTGCATTTCTTTAACCTGTTTTGTTCCAAAGAATCAGGGAAAACGGTGGCTATAGCTCAGTTGGTTAGAGCATCAGATTGTGGTTCTGAGGGTCGCCGGTTCGAGCCCGGTTAGCCACCCAAAGACCCCGTCTAAAGGCGGGGTCTTTTATTCAAACAAAATGACCATAACAAACGTTTTATTTATCGTTTTAAGTACCGGAATTATTACTTGGAGCCTGTTCAGACTATTGATAGGTTTTCTTTTTAGCCCACAAAAACCCATTAATTTTTTAAGAATAAAAATTCAAGGCATTATTCCAGGTTACAGAAAACAGCTTATCCAGCAGGTGGGAGAATGGATCAACACCCAAGCCATTCCAAAGTTACAGTTGCAAGAAAAATTAACCGCACCCGGCAATCTAGAGCAACTCATGCCCATCATTGACGAACATATCGACGATTTTCTACGTAATAAACTGGCAAAAGAAATGCCGATGATCAGCATGTTTATAAGTGATAAATTGATTGAGAAGCTGAAAGAGACATTTATGCAGGAAATTGCTCATTTATTGCCTAAGCTATTAGGCTCTTTTGCAGGACAATTGCAGCAAAAAATGGATGCTACTGTATTTCTCCACCAATTATCAGATAATTTCCCCGATCATAAAATAGCATCTATCTTTAACAATTCTCTACAAAAAGAAATCACAAAAGGATCAATTTTTGTACTTCTTTTTGGAACAGTTGCCGGGATAGTCCAGGTAATCATCCTATACTTTATACTTTGAAACATAACAATTTATGCGACTTATACTAGTTTTTCTTTTTATACAAATTACCCTTATGAGCATTGCACAGCCCCCTGCTGGGATGAATCGTACCCTGGGTGATCGTCCAGCGATGAACGGCAGTTTTTATGGAAAAATTGTAGAAGCTACAAGTGGAAAGGGTATTGAATTTGCTTCTGTGCAATTATTGCAGAGCAAAATGGATTCTGTTACTCGTAAAAGAAAAGATGTAGTGATTTCAGGAATGATTACTCGTAGTAATGGGGAATTCAGAATGGAAAATATTCCTGTATTTGGTCAATATAAACTTAAGGTGGATATCGTAGGTTACAAGACCTACCAACAAACAGTTTCCTTTGATATGAAAATGCCACAAGGCGGCAATGCAGACATGAGCAGTATGCTCTCCGCCTTAGATAAAGATCTAGGAAATATCAAAATTGATGTTGCTGAAAAAACACTTGAAAATGTGACCGTTAGTGGGGGTAGTAGTGGCCTTCGACTAGGTATAGACCGAAAAGTATTTGGTGTAGACAGAAATATTGTTTCGGCGGGAGGAACTGCTGTTGATGTAATGCGTAACGTACCCTCAATTACAGTGGACATTGACGGAAATGTGACCATGCGCAATAACACACCGCAGCTATTTGTAGATGGAAGGCCCACAGTGTTAACCCTGGAGCAAATTCCGGCAGATGCCATTGAAAGTGTAGAGATCATTACTAATCCCTCTGCCAAATATGACGCCTCCGGAGGCACCGCGGGTATTTTAAATGTCATTTTAAAGAAAAACAAGCGAGTGGGCTATAGTGGCAATCTGCGGAGTAATATTGACTCCCGTAAACGTATAGGTTTTGGAGGAGATCTTAATGTAAGACAAAATAAACTCAATGTTTTTGCAAGTCTCAACTTTAACCAACGCAGATCCATAAGCACCGGCGAGACAAATAGAACAACACTTATCAATAGTCCAAACACCTCCCTTTTTCAAACAGATACAAATACCATGAAAGGGAATTTTATGTTTTTTAGGGGGGGGGTCGATTATTTTATTAATAATAGAAACACCTTTTCAGTTTCTGTTAACAAAGGAGGCGGAAAATTCACCCCCCTGAATGAGGCTGATTTAAATATTGATAGTCTCTATCAGGTTACTAAAAAATCAGTTGGACAGCGAATCTCCCTATCAGAAAATGAGTTCAATTTTACGGGTATTACTACCAGCTTTAAGCATTTGTTTCCCAAGGCCGGAGAGGAATGGTCTTTCGATGTAACCTATAATCAGAATTCCAATAAGAACAGTAACTCAATTAGAACAAGTTATCAGGATAATCCCGATATCTCTGTTATACGCTCTACTGAGCAATTGCAAAAAGGGGAAGGTAATGGTACTAATTTTGTAATACAAACAGATTACACAAAACCTTTAAATGATAAATCTAAATTAGAAATTGGAGCCAGAGGTCAGATTAGAACTTCCAACACCTTAAACAATTTCTTTCTTATTAATGGAAGCATAGTCATACCTCTAAATGCCCTATCAGTTAATTTTAATAGTTCTGATAAGGTGTATGCTGCTTATACTACCTATTCAAATCAACTAAAGAAGTGGGGATATCAAGTGGGCCTTCGCGTAGAAAGCTCCAACTATGAAGGCCATTTGCCTGACAAAAACCAGTCCTTCAATATCAAGTTTCCGGTAAGTTTGTTTCCCAGTGTCTTTTTGACAAGAAATCTTAAAAATAGTCAAGAATTCCAGATCAACTATACACGGAAGATCAACCGTCCCAATTTCTTTCAATTACTGCCCTTCACCGACTACTCAGACTCTCTCAATATAAGTCGTGGAAACCCGAACCTGGTGCCTGAATTCACTAACTCCTTAGAGGTTTCCTATCAGAAAACATTTAAAAACAAAGATAATTTTATCGCTTCCACTTATTTCAAACACACCGACAATCTGATCACTCGTTTTCAAGATCAGGAGCTCAACCCTACCAATGGAAAACAAACATCTAAAAAAACAGTATGGTCAACATCA
>JBMSWW010000049.1:0-9158 GCA_049425065.1 Chitinophagaceae bacterium | reverse complement strand
ATTGCTAATCAGGATAATGTTGCACGAGAAATAAGATTCTACGAGCCTAACTCTGGTGGTATCAACTACACAGCTTTTAAAGCTGCTATTCAAGCCACCGATATTATTTATCAATTACCGGTAAGTTCTCCTTTGGAGGGTCAGGTGCTAAGTACAAGCAGCCAAAATCCACATGTATTGGAGTGGAGTTACCCTGGTTTGTTGCCTTTACGTCTCAATAACACTCAGCGTAATACTATCACATCTCCGCAAGCAGGGATCATCATTTTCAATACTGAAGTAAACAAACACCAGGCGTGGGACGGTAGTACCTGGCATAATTTATATTAAAATAATAATACCATGCGTAAACTTCTTTATGTAGGAATTTTACTACTACTTGTGAGCTTTGGTAAAGCACGCTATTATCAATTTAAGATGTCAGAGTCTCAAGCCAATTTTCATTGGCAGAATTTAGAAAATTTAAAATTAATGCTGGACAACAGTAGCCTACCTCATAGCCAGGTTAAGATGGCGTTGATCTCTATAGATTCTCTTCAAAGAGATATGCAATTGGGGCTAACAATCGACTCCACAGACCAGCATAAAAGCAAGTAGTCTCTATTACTTAACTTTGTAAGGCTACAGGCCAGGTCTTCGACAGTGTATTCATTGTAGGAAAGTCCGGACAGCATAGTGCAGTGCACCGGTGAATAGCCGGGCAGCGGGTAACCGTTGACAGCAAGTGCCACAGAAAATAACTGCCTTTGCGATAGCAAGGGTGAGGATGAAAACGTGGGGTAAGAGCCCACGGCTTCTTTTGGTAACAATTGAAGCGGGTAAACCTTGCATGCTGAAATGCCACGTATAGTAACTTTTGAGGGCGGCACGTCCAATACCTGTTTATCAGGTAAGTTACAGGGTAGGCAGCTTGATTTCCATAGGTAACTATGGAGACAGATAAATGAAGGCCCTCGACAGAATCCGGCTTACAGGCCTGTAGTTTTTTACTTTATTACTGCGTTTAATTGAAAGGCTTAATCACCGAATTATCTCGTAATTTCGCCAAATGACAATCGAGAAATTACAGGATATGCGGTCCCGCATTGTCGGGATAAGGAGGTTTCTTTGACGTCGAAAACCGACAACAAAAGATAGCCCAAGATAAACAACTCTCTCTTAGTCCCGGATTCTGGGACGATAATAAGCGTGCCACCGAAATCATGAAGAGTATCAAGCTCAATGAGTATTGGGTAGACTTATATGAGCAAGCCAGTACTTCGGTGGAGGATTTTGCAGTGTTGTATGAATTTTGGAAGGGAGGCGACGCTACAGAAGCGGAAACACAGGAGGCATATGACAAGGCTCTTGTTATGATAGAAGATGCAGAGTTTAAAGCTACCCTTAATGAGCCGGAAGATGAATTGCCGGCAGTTCTACAAATTAATGCTGGAGCGGGGGGTACAGAAAGTCAAGATTGGGCTGAGATGTTAGCGCGCATGTACAGAATGTACGGCGAAAAGCAGGGATGGAAAGTAACTGAACTAGATTGGGTTTGGGGCGATGGCGCCGGAATTAAAACGTGCACCCTTCAATTTGAAGGCCCATTCGCCTATGGGTTCTTAAAAGCGGAAAGTGGCGTTCATCGATTAGTCCGAATTTCTCCCTTTGATAGTAATGCCAGAAGACACACTTCCTTTGTTTCTGTTTTCGTTTATCCCTTGGTGGATGACACCATTAATATTGAGGTGAAAGATGCTGATGTAAAGATGGAAACAGCCCGAAGTGGGGGTGCCGGTGGTCAAAATGTAAACAAGGTGGAAACTAAAGTAATGCTAACTCACCTTCCTACAGGAATAGTAGTAGTATGTCAGACTGAGCGATCTCAATTAGGCAACCGTGAGAAAGCAATGACGATGCTAAAGAGTCGTTTGTATGAGGAAGAACTCCGAAAACGAAATGAAATCAGAGATGCCGTTAACAGCACCAAGAAAAAAATTGAGTGGGGTAGTCAGATCAGAAGTTATGTTTTTCATCCTTATAAAATGATCAAGGATCATAGAACAGACTATGAAGTAGGTAACGTGCAGCCGGTGATGGATGGAGATCTTGACGGATTTATCAAAGCCTTTTTAATGAGTGAAAAAGAGAGTAATCAAGGCTAATAAGCAATGATTACCTTTATTAAACAAATATTCTAAATCAACACCTATGTCATTCGGAACCTTTCATTATCCTTTACCCGCCAATGAGCCGGTATTAAGTTATACGCCTGGTTCTCCGGAACGCAAACGAATCAAAGAAGTTTTGAAAGAATTGAAATCTACTATGGTAGATGTACCTATGTATATTGGTGCAAAAGAAGTGAGAACAGGGAAAAAAGTAACTATTTGCCCTCCTCATGAGAAAAAGCATGTACTGGGTCACTTTCACATGGGAGAAGAAAAACATGTTCACATGGCCATTGAGGCTGCCCTAGCTACTAAAGAATCATGGGCGGCTATGAGTTGGGAAGATCGTGCTCATATTTTTTTAAAGGCAGCCGATTTAATGGCTACAAAATATCGGCCCTACATGAATGGTACTACCATGTTAGGTCAAAGTAAAAATATTTTTCAAGCAGAAATTGATGCCGCTTGCGAGTTGATCGATTTCTTGCGTTTTAACGTTCATTTTCTTTCAGAGATTTATAAACAACAGCCCATCAGTGGACCCGGAATGCACAACCGATTAGAGTATCGTCCCCTCGAAGGCTTTGTGCTCGCAGTAACTCCTTTTAATTTCACAGCTATTGGAGGAAATCTTCCAACTTCTGCTGCGATGTGTGGAAATGTAGTAGTATGGAAATGTGCTAATACCCAGGTGTACTCTGCACAAATGACGATGCGGATCTTAAAAGAAGCTGGATTGCCTAATGGAGTCATCAATCTTATTTATGTAGATGGACCCACTATTGGAAAAGTATGTTTCAATCATAAAGATTTTGCAGGGGTACACTTTACTGGCTCTACCGGCGTATTTAATTCTATGTGGGAAACTATTGGAAAAAACATGGGTCAATACCGATCCTATCCACGTATAGTAGGCGAAACAGGAGGTAAGGATTTTGTGTTAGCGCATAAATCAGCGGATCCTGATGTAGTAGTAACAGCTTTACTGAGGGGAGCATTTGAATTTCAGGGGCAAAAATGTTCTGCGGCATCCAGAGCCTATATCCCTTCTAACATTGCTGAAGAAGTAAAGAAAAAACTGGTGGCCGGTGTAAAGAGTTTCAAGATGGGAACCGTGGAAGATTTTACTAATTTCATCAATGCGGTTATTGATGAGAAAAGCTTTAGGTCTATCAAAAATTATATTGAGCTAGCGAAGAAAGATGCAAAAGCTGAGATTTTAGTAGGAGGAAAATGCGATGATAAAGAAGGATACTTTATTCAACCTACTGTCATTGAGGCCAAGTCTCCTCGTTTTGTGACCATGTGCGAAGAGATCTTTGGACCCGTTCTTACTATTTATGTTTACCCAGCTAATAATTTTGAAAAGGCCTTAGCGTTGGTAGACTCTACCTCTCCTTATGCGCTAACAGGTTCTGTGATTGCAAAGGATCGTGGGGTTATTGAATTGGCTACTTCTGAATTGCGCAATGCTGCTGGTAATTTTTATATCAATGATAAACCCACGGGAGCTGTTGTAGGACAACAACCTTTTGGAGGAGCCAGAGCCTCTGGTACTAATGATAAAGCAGGTTCCATCTTAAATCTTTACCGTTGGTTAAGCCCACGCACCATTAAAGAAACATTTAATCCTCCTACTGATTATCGTTATCCTTTCATGGAGAAAGAATAGGTTCATCCTTAATTCATTTTTATGCAACAGGTACTAATGCATTCGCTACAATTGACACAAACTGTACGTCATTTAGCTCAACAAATTGCCTCGAGGCATCGAAATCCAAAAGACTTGATTGTGGTGGGTATTCAACAAGGAGGAGTGGTGCTAGCTGATGAAATCATAAAAGATTTGTCTACGGAATACGATGGACAAGATATTCCTTACGGGCAATTAGATATAACATTTTATCGTGATGATATACGAAATAAAATAATTGCCCCGGATGCCATGCACCTTCCATTTTCAATCGAAGGAAAAACAATTGTTTTGATTGACGATATTTTATTTACAGGGAGAACTATAAAAGCTGCACTCGATGCTTTATTGGACTATGGACGTCCCGGTAAGGTGGAGCTTTGTGTTTTAATTGATCGGAAAGAACATCGTCAGTTTCCTATTCAGGCCGATTTTGTAGGGGCTACACTACCTACTTCTCGTGCGGATAAAATTAAGTTGTTGAAAAACAAGGCAGGGGAGAAAGAGGTGGTTCTACTTTTAGGATAATCCTCAATAATAAGGTCTGAATTCCCAGAATCCCTTATATTTGCTTTTTAATGCAACTATCCACCAAACATCTGCTGGGCATTAAAAACCTTACAAAAGAGGATATTTCCCTAATTCTTACCACGGCTGAGCAATTTAAAGAGGTATTACAACGCCCTGTGAAAAAGGTTCCTTCCTTGCGTGAAGTAACCATTGTCAATTTATTTTACGAGAATTCTACCCGAACTCGAATTTCCTTTGAATTGGCGGAAAAAAGGCTTAGTGCCGACACCATCAATTTTGCTGCCTCTTCCTCCTCCGCTGCCAAGGGAGAGACTTTATTGGATACTGTCAATAATATCCTGTCCATGAAAGTGGATATGGTCGTAATGAGACATAATGCTAGCGGTGCTCCTCACTTTTTAGCTGAACATGTTCCTGCTGCAATTATTAATGCCGGAGATGGCATCAACGAGCATCCTACACAGGCCTTGCTAGATGCTTTTTCTATCCGTGAAAAATTTGGGACTTTAGAAGGAGCAAAAGTGGCTATTATTGGTGATATAATGCATAGCCGAGTGGCACAGAGTAATATCTATTTGCTTAAGAAAATGGGAGCAGAAGTTGTGGTATGTGGACCTCCAACTTTAATCCCTAAACACATTGGAGAGGCATTGGGCGTTCAGGTGAGTTATAATCTACAAGAAACTCTGCAATGGTGTGATGTTGCAAATGTGTTACGAATTCAATTAGAAAGACAAAATCAGGTTTTATTTTCTTCCTTGCGAGAGTACAATATTGCCTACGGAATAAGTCGTGAATTACTGGATAATCTAAACAAGGAAATCGTGATTATGCATCCTGGACCCATTAACCGAGGTGTGGAGTTGAACAGTGATGTAGCTGATAGTCATCATTCTATTATCTTGCAGCAAGTAGAAAATGGAGTCGCTGTTCGTATGGCCGTCTTATATTTGTTGTCTGGTCGGAGCGGCCAGTCTTAAATAATCAGTATGGAACGTATCTGCTTATTCCCTGGCACCTTTGATCCCATTACCCTGGGGCATGTAGATATCATTAACCGAGCTCTTCCTTTATTTGATAAAATTGTGGTGGGGATAGGGTTGAATGCAGCTAAGGCTCCGATGTTTTCTCCAGAACAAAGACTTCAATGGATCAATGATATTTTTCAAGAGGAGAAAAAAGTGCAAGGATCTATTTACGACGGTTTAACGATCGACTATTGTAATACGATTGGCGCTCGTTTCATTTTGCGAGGAATTCGTTACGTAAGCGATTTTGAGTATGAGAAAACAATCGCTGATGCAAATCGTACGCTGGATAAGAATATTGAAACCATCTTTCTTACGGGAGAGCCTAAATATACTTCGGTAGCCTCAACTATTGTAAGGGACATTATTCGAAATGGGGGAGATGCTACTCCATTTCTTCCTACCATTGTTGCTTCACAATTACAAAAGTCCTAGCACTTCTTTCACTGAGGGAAATGTATTTTCTTGATATTTTTCCAAATCATTTGTTGGTGCCCAAGTGATATCGGTAATTTCTTCTTCTTGTTGTGGAATTAATTCAGGGCTTCCAACTACTTTCATTCTAAACCAATCAGTTTGCTTAAGAATAAACGAAGATCCTTCCTGGTAAATATGCCAAGTTGTACATAGAGGTCTGCTGAGCTTAGCGGATGTAAGGCCTGTTTCTTCTAGTACCTCGCGTACAGCACAGCGCTCAATTGTTTCTCCGTCGTCTAATTTCCCTTTAGGGAGATCCCATTTCCCTCTTCTAAAAATCAGCAAAATCTCATTTTTACCATTTTGTACTACCCCCCCTCCTGCGCGGACAACATGAAACTTTTTGAACACCTTCTCTTTTAACTCTTCTAAATTAGGGTGGAAAAAAACAATTTCGCGCACTGAAGGCTGCCTCAACTCATGCAATAATGTGTTGAGCGTATGCGTATTTAATTCATCTAAAAAAACGGCGTCATCATGATGAACAAAGGGCTGCACAACTTCATCTATTTCATCGCAGAGAAAAATAACTCTTTCTCCGTAGTAAATTTTGTAAAACATAATGATTGTTTAGGTGTAATGACCGGTTCCTTTTGCTAACTTTGATGCATGACAGATGCCAGTATCATAGCTGAAAAACTACTACAAGTTAATGCAGTAAAGTTAAATCCCCTTCAACCCTATACTTGGGCCAGTGGCTGGAAAAGCCCCATCTACTGCGATAATCGAAGTGTTCTCTCTCATCCCTATGTAAGAGATTTTGTCAAGTCTGAACTATGTAATGTAGTTTTTGAAAAATTTGAAACCGCTGAAGTTTTAGCAGGGGTAGCCACCGCAGGGATACCCTGGGGAGCGATGGCAGCTGATCAGTTAAAATTGCCCTTTATTTATGTTCGTCCAAAACCAAAGGAACATGGCTTAGGAAATCAAATTGAAGGACAATATTCACCGGGACAAAAAGTGTTGGTTATTGAAGATTTGATATCCACCGGTAAAAGTAGTTTGCTAGCGGTAGATGCCTTGCTGGATCAAGGTCTGGAGGTGATAGGTATGGTTTCTATTTTTACCTATGGGTTTACCATAGCCGCCCAAACTTTTAAGGAAAGAGGTTTAACTGTGTTCTCACTAACAGATTATCCTACGCTGCTTTCTTTAGCTCTTCAGAAGGGGCTGATTCAGGAAGATCAGCTGCCTTTACTAGAAAAATGGAGAATGGATCCTACCAACTGGAATAAATAATGAATTATGAAATATAGTCTACTATTTGTTTTGTTTTTTAGTGGTGCTTCCCTTTTTGCACAGGTGAAGCCAGTGGTTACCCAAATTATTAAAATCCCACAAGCAAGCTGCATTAGTTGTAAAGAACGAATCGAGTCACAAGTGAAACGTTATGACGGAGTATTGGAATTTGTAGTAAACTACAGAAAAGGTGAGGCTAGAGTTAAGTTTTTAACGGATAGAACTGATATTGAACAGATTAAAACAGCCATCTCCAATACTGGATATGATGCGGATGATATATTGGCAAATCCGGATGCCTATAATAGGTTACCTAAGGCTTGTAAAAGAACTTTAGACGGAGGAAGCCATCCCATATAAATTTTATATATAGCTGATATTCAGTAGTTTATAGACGATTTATTGTCGTCATTTTATTAAACCATTGGTAATAATAAAGGTCTAATTGAAACTATATTTACTTACATTGTCACCTCTACAAAAAAACCTGCATGTCGCATAGTTACAGAATGAAGTTTTCACTTGTTTTAATTTTTCTGTTTACGTCAATTTTAAATATTTATAGTCAGGATTTCTCCAATAAAGGAAAGGAGTTCTGGATACCTTATTCTTATCATGTGGGGATGTCTGGTGGGGGGGGAGTCTCTATGACCTTATATATATCCTCCGATGTAACTACCACTTATGCTGTTGAAGTATTTGGCGGGGCCTCTATTCAATCTGGAACCATCAATGCGGGTCAAGTTGTAACCTGTGTGGTACCTAACACCAATTTTATCAATGGCGCAGGAATTTATAATGGAAGAACAATTAGGGTTACCGCTGAAAAGCCTGTGGTGGTTTACTCCTATATTACGCAAAGTGCTGTAAGTGGTGCTACCGTTTGTTTACCTACCAATGTACTTGGAAATGAGTACTACTCAATGAATTTCACTCAAATTTCAAACGCAAACAATTCAAATTCATATTTTACAGTAATTGCAGTTGAGGATAATACTACCGTGGAAATTACACCCTCAGCTAATACTGTTAACGGATGGGCTGCCGGCTCTGTCAATACTATCACGCTGAATAAGGGGCAAATTTATCAGGTATTAGGAACTGTAAACAATACCCCCTCCGGAGGACTTTTTAGTGGGGTTGATTTGACAGGATCAAAAATTAAGTCTGTATCCTCTGGATCCTCTTCCTGCAAGCGGATTGCAGTTTTTTCTGGAGCGGGGAAAATTAAAATTGGTACTAATTGCTCCGGAAATAGTAGTAGCTCTGATAATTTATATCAACAATTATATCCTTCGGCTTCATGGGGTAAAAATTATTTAACAGTTCCAAGTTATAATAGACCCATAAATTTTTATAGGATTATTAAAAAAGATCCTGCTACTGAAGTATATCTAAATGGTGTTTTAGTACCGGCTACCAGTTTCGTAAATAACCGTTATTATGAATTTACAACTAATAGCCCAAACAGCATCACTGCGGACCAGCCTATTTCTGTGGCTCAATTTTTTACCACTCAAAATTGTTCTTCTAATCCTGCTCCTTATGACCCTGATATGATTGTGTTAAACCCAGTAGAGCAGAACATCTCTAAAGTTACGCTAGTGAGCTCTAATCTTGTAGCGACACAAAATCGTCAGCATCATATTCATGTAATTATGCACAATGGGGGGACTGGAATTTCCTCTTTTCGGTTGGATGGGAATACAATTCCAGCATCCTCTTGGACGATACATCCTCAAAATTCAAATTTTTCTTATGCATATTTAAGCAACGTAACACAGGGATACCATACGCTGGTATCTGATTCTGGCTTTAATGCACTTGTGTATGGATATGCAAACGCAGAAACTTACGGTTACTCTGCCGGCGCCAACGTGAAGGACCTTTATCAATATATTTCTATTGAGACTCCTAACTCCTCTGTGAATTTTCCTTCCACATGCACTGGCACTCCCTTTTATTTCTCTATGACATTCCCTTACCAACCTACCTCTATCACTTGGGATTTTGGGTCCTCATTAAATGGTCAGGGTATAG
>JBMSWW010000048.1:0-9183 GCA_049425065.1 Chitinophagaceae bacterium | reverse complement strand
CCCTGATAACGACCTATCTTTGCACCCCTTAAAATCGTATGTCGAAACAATCGCTGATTAAGCAGGATGGAGTGATTTTGGAAGCGTTATCCAACGCTATGTTCCGGGTGAAGCTCGAGAACGGTCACGAGATCCTGGCCACTATCTCTGGAAAAATGAGGATGCACTACATCCGCATTCTCCCCGGTGATAAAGTGGGGGTAGAGCTTTCTCCTTACGATTTAACAAGGGGACGGATCAATTTCCGCTATAAATAAGACTGAAAAAAACTCACGATGAAAGTAAGAGCCTCCATTAAAAAGCGCAGTGCAGACTGTAAGATTGTCCGTCGCAAAGGCAAACTGTACGTCATTAACAAGAAAAACCCTCGCTACAAGCAGCGTCAGGGCTAATCCATTGTAACAACTAATCAATCATAACAATCTATTATGGCTCGTATTGCCGGTGTTGATTTACCAAAACAGAAAAGAGGGGAAATAGGACTTACCTATATCTATGGAATTGGTCCTGCTACTGCTCGTTACATTCTCGATAAGAACAATATCGATCGTAACAAGAAAGTAAATGAGTGGAATGACGATGAATTGAACGCCATTCGTAGTGTAATCACCGAAGAACTGAAAGTAGAAGGTCAACTACGTTCTGAAGTTCAAATGAGCATCAAGCGTTTGTTGGATATCGCTTGCTACCGTGGGCTTCGTCACCGTAAGGGACTTCCTGTTCGCGGACAGCGTACCAAAACAAACAGCCGTACCCGTAAGGGCAAGCGCAAAACAGTAGCCGGTAAGAAGAAGGCTCCTAAGAAATAAGATAATTCGCCTACTAATAACTGAACATGGCAAAAGCACAACAACAGCAGCCTAGCGCAAAAGCAGCTGCAAAGAAAAGAGTAGTAAAAGTTGACTCCTACGGAGATGCTCACATCTCTGCTACGTTCAACAACATCATTGTAAGCCTTACTAATAAAACTGGACAGGTAATTTCCTGGAGCAGTGCTGGTAAAATGGGCTTCCGTGGTTCTAAGAAAAATACTCCTTACGCGGCTCAGATGGCTGCTGCCGATGCAGCCAAAACTGCCTTCGATGCAGGACTGAAGCGTGTGGATGTATATGTGAAAGGACCTGGTTCCGGAAGAGAGGGCGCTATACGTTCTCTTTCTCAGAGCGGTATCGAGGTGGTAATGATCAAGGATGTGACGCCCATGCCTCACAACGGATGTCGTCCTCCCAAGAAGAGAAGAGTATAAGAAGTTTATATACGCCAAAGCGTTTCATTTTTAAAGGGTGCGCGATTAATTTTTTAAAGCTTTTTACCGATCGCGACACCGGTTTTTAAAAAAGCTCAAATGAACAATCACTATGGCAAGGTACAATGGTCCTAAGACCAAGATCTCCCGTATTTTCGGGGAGCCCATTCTGGGAAATGGTAAATGGCTCGGGAAAAACAGTAATCCTCCCGGTCAGCATGGAGAAAAGCGTAAACGCAAAACATTAGGCGAATACGCGTTACAACTTCGTGAAAAACAAAAGGCGAAGTATACCTACGGTGTACTTGAAAAACAATTCCGTAAAACATTTGAAGAAGCTGCCCGTCGCAAAGGGGTTACAGGTGAAAACCTGATCCAATTGCTCGAAGCGCGTTTGGACAACACGGTATTCCGTATGGGTATTGCTCCTTCTCGTCCTGCTGCCCGTCAGCTCGTTAGCCACAAGCACATCGAGGTGAATGGTCATGTAGTGAATGTTCCTTCTTACTCCTTAAAACCCGGTGATGTTATAACTGTTAAAGACAGTAGCAAAACCCGTGAGTCAATTTCAGGTGCCGTACGTGGAAAGAATCCTAAGTTCAGTTGGGTTGATTTCAATGAGACTGAATTTAAAGGAACTTTCTTGGCTTATCCTGAAAGGGAGAATGTGCCTGAGAACATCAAGGAGCAACTAATCGTCGAATTGTACTCTAAGTAATATTGATGGGGATTTTCCTCTAACCATTAAAAAACCAGTATGGCAATCCTGAATTTCCAAAAACCAGATAAAATCATTCTGCAGAAGGCTAATGATTTCCAGGCACAGTTCGAGTTCCGTCCTTTGGAACCCGGATATGGTGTGACTATCGGAAATGCACTTCGTCGCGTATTGCTTAGCTCTTTAGAAGGGTATGCAATAGTAGGAATCAAAATCGAAGGAGTAGAGCATGAGTTCGCTACTATTAAAGGAGTAAGCGAAGACGTGGTTGAAATGCTGCTGAATTTGAAGCAGGTTCGTTTCAAAAAACTGGGCGATCAAGAACTTACTTCTGACAAAATCAGCCTTTCCGTTAGAAATAAAACTGAATTCACCGCAGGTATGATTGGTGAGAACACTCAGTCTTTCCAGATCATGAATCCTGAATTGTTGATCTGTACCTTAGATGGTTCTGCTCGTTTAGATATCGAGTTAACTATTGGTAAGGGACGTGGTTATGTTCCAGCTGAGGATAACAAACCTAAAGAAGCTCCTCTTGGATATATTCCCATGGACTCTATCTTCACTCCGATCAAGAATGTGAAGTATAGCATTGAGAATACCCGTGTGGAGCAGCGTACTGACTTTGAAAAGCTGATCATGGAAGTTTCTACAGATGGTACTATCCATCCTGAAGAGGCGGTAAAGCAAGCTTCTCGTATACTGATCCAGCATTTGATGATCATCACCGATGAGAACATCACTTTTGACAATAAAGAAGAAAAGAAAGAGGATCTGGTGGACGAGCAAACATTGCAATTACGCAAAGTGTTGAAGACTCCATTGGAAGATCTTGATCTTTCTGTACGTGCTTTCAACTGCTTGAAAGCCGCTAAGATCAACTCGCTGAGTGAGTTGGTACAGTACGAGCAGGAAGACTTGATGAAGTTCCGCAACTTCGGTCAAAAGTCGTTGTCTGAGATCGAGCAGGTACTTTCTGAAAGAGGACTTCACTTTGGTATGGACCTGGTGAAACTCGGTATTGATTTAAGCGAGTTCTAATCATTCATAAGCTGCGTATAGATATTATACAAAGCAAACATTGCAATTCCTGACACGGTGCAGTGTACTAAAAACTAAACGTCATGCGTCACGGAGACAAAGTAAACAACCTGGGCCGTAAAAAAGCACACCGCGAGGCCCTCTTAAGCAATCTGGCTTGTCAGCTAATCCAGCACAAGCGTATTGTAACTACTACTGCCAAAGCCAAGGCATTGCGCGGGTATGTAGAACCTATTATCACTAAGGGTAAGGATAACACCACGCACCAACGTCGTGTGGTATTCGGTTACCTGCAGGATAAAGAAGCGGTAAAAGAACTTTTCAGCACCATTGCTGAGAAAGTAGGTGGCCGTCCTGGTGGCTATACTCGTATTATCAAGTTGGGATTCCGTCCTGGTGATAATGCCGATATGGCCATGATCGAGCTGGTTGATTTCAATGAAATTTACGGCAAAGGAAAAGGAGAAGATAAAGCAGCTGCTAAAAAGACTCGCCGTTCTGGGGGTGCTCGTAAAAAAGCCGCTGACAAAACAGCTACTCCCGCTGCAGAAGAGACTGCAACTGAAGCACCTGCTACTGAAGCACCTGCTGCTGAGTAATTGTCTGTTCTTTCAACAAAATAGTAATGCCCTCCCCTCGGAGGGCATTTTTTTTCGTGTCTATATCTCTTTTTAGAATCACCTGCGTTGAATCAGTTATTTTTGCCGCTCAAACTTTCGCTATGAGAAAAGTATCTGTTGGATTAGTTCAAATGAGCTGTTTAGCTGATAAAGCAGCGAATCTTCAGAAGGCTATTGAGGGAGTAGAAAAAGCAGCTGCGCAAGGTGCACAGATCGTTTGTTTGCAAGAACTCTTCACCTCTTTGTATTTCTGTGATGTAGAAGCCTATGAAAATTTTCAATTGGCCGAACCCATTCCGGGTCCTTCAACGGAAGCATTACAAAAAGTAGCGAAAGAAAAAGGAGTGGTGATCATCGCCTCTTTGTTTGAAAAAAGAGCGGAGGGTTTGTATCACAACACTACCGCCGTAATAGATGCCGATGGGTCTTATTTAGGGAAGTATCGTAAAATGCATATTCCTGATGATCCCGCTTACTACGAAAAATTTTATTTCACGCCGGGTGATCTGGGGTATAAAGTATTCCGCACCAAATTTGCAACGCTGGGGGTACTTATCTGTTGGGATCAATGGTATCCCGAAGCCGCACGTATTACTGCATTAATGGGTGCTGAAATTCTTTTCTATCCAACCGCTATTGGTTGGGCCACATCACAGGATGAAGCCATAAACACCGAACAGTATGGTGCTTGGCAAACTATTCAACGCAGTCACGCAGTAGCTAATGGTGTGCATGTGGTAAGTGTGAATCGTGTGGGGCTGGAACAAGATGGCGCCATGAAATTCTGGGGAGGGTCTTTTGTGTCCAATCCCTTCGGTTCAATTCTTTGGCAAGGTTCTCATGACCAAGAAGAAATCAAGGTAGTAGTTATAGATCTATCAAAGACTGATCATTACCGTACTCACTGGCCCTTCATGCGTGACAGACGAATCGATTCTTATCAGCCCATTACCAAGCGTTATGTTGATGAAAACTGAACAACCCACGCCTCGTGAGCTGGGATATTTTTTCCCTGCTGAATTTGCTCTTCATACAGCTACTTGGTTAAGTTGGCCGCACAAAGAAGCTTCCTGGCCGGGAAAGATTCATACGATTTTTCCTTTCTATGCACAGTTCATTAAAGAGTTGACAAAAGGCGAGCAAGTCAATATTAACGTGGCAGATAACGCGATGCAGGAATTCGCCACTAAATGGTTGCAAAAGGCAGATGTAGATTTGAGTAAGGTTGCTTTTTTTATGCATCCCACCAATGATGCTTGGTGTCGTGACCATGGTCCTGCCTTTCTCATTAATCCTTCTGCCGACCAAAAAAAAGTAATTGTAGACTGGGGCTATAACGCTTGGGGAAATAAATATCCTCCCTATGATCTGGATGATGTAATTCCCACTTTGATCGCCAAACATTATAATATTCCTGTATGGCATCCTGGGATTGTGATGGAGGGAGGATCTGTAGAGTTTAATGGAGTCGGTACCTTGCTCACGTCTACCGCTTGCTTGTTAAATCCCAACCGCAATCCTCATTTGAATCAGGGGCAGATTGAAAGTTATTTACGAGACTATTACGGAGTAGAGCAGATCTTATGGGTGGACGAAGGGATCGTAGGAGATGACACCGACGGTCATATTGATGATACGGTTCGCTTTGTGAATACCGACACCGTGTTGACGGTGGTGGAGCAAAATAAAAACGACGAGAATTACGCGCTATTACAGCATAATTTGAAACAGTTACAGCAAATGCGTTTGCTTAATGGCAAACAGTTGAATATTATCGAGCTCCCTATGCCTGATGAACTGGTCTATGAGGGCCAGCGACTGCCCTGTTCTTACGCTAATTTCTATATTGCCAATCAATCGGTAATAGTGCCTATTTTCAAGTGTGACCAAGACGAGAAAGCATTGCAAATTATCCAGGACTGTTTTCCAGACAGAAGGGTTGTAGGCATCGATTCCCGGGATATTATCTGGGGACTAGGAAGTTTTCATTGTTTGAGTCAACAAGAACCAGCAGAATTTTAATTAAAGTTTTTCATTATGCTGACTAAAATCTAGTCCAATTTCTTCCTCTTCTTCGGACACCCTTAGAGGGGTAATCCAATCAGTAATTCGTAATAATAAGTGAGTTCCAATAAATGCAAAGACAGACACTCCAAGCATGGCTGCAAATTGGAGTAGGAATAATTTGCTTTCTCCAAATATCAAACCATTTCCTGTTACATTAGAGGTATTAATGTTTTGTGAAGCAAAAACACCAGTAAGAAGCATGCCAACGATTCCGCCCACTCCATGACTTGGAAATACATCCAATGTGTCATCTATAGAGGTTTTACTCCTAAATTCTACCATGGTGTTGCTAATTAGACTGCTGATTATTCCTATCGCTAAAGAATGAGATATTGAGACAAATCCTGCTGCAGGAGTAATGGCTACTAATCCTACTACGGCACCTATACAGGTTCCCATTGCTGAAGGTTTTCTACCTTTCATTGTATCAAAGATGATCCAGGTAAATGCTGCGGCCGCGGAAGCTGTACAAGTTGTTGCAAGCGCAATCCCTGCTAATTGATTTGCACCAAATGCCGATCCCGCATTAAAGCCAAACCAGCCGAACCATAACAATCCAGTGCCTAATAATACATAGGTAATACGAGCTGGTGCATGTGCTGGCTCAATCCTTTTCTTAAGAAATATTGCACTGGCTAATGCTGCCCAACCGGCACTCATGTGCACAACAGTACCTCCTGCAAAATCAAGTACCCCTAATTTATATAAAATTCCATCCGGATGCCAAGTGGCATGGGCTAACGGAGAGTAGATCAAGATGGAAAAGAGAATAATAAATAGTAGGTAAGAGGAAAATTTAATTCTTTCAGCAAAGGCACCTGTTATCAAGGCTGGGGTAATAATAGCAAATTTGAGTTGGAAAAAAGCAAAAACTATCAGGGGGATGGTTGGCGCAAGTTTCCAGGGTGCACCACTGATTACCCCCTTCATCATAAAATAGGTTTTCGGGTTACCGATAATACCCCCCAGCGAATCACCGAAAGCCAGACTAAACCCCATCAATACCCAAAGGATCGTGATAACAGCCATACAGACAAAGCTTTGCAGCATGGTGGAAATCACATTTTTTTTACTAACCATTCCACCGTAAAAAAAAGCAAGACCCGGTGTCATTAACAGAACAAGAGCAGTAGCAGTAAGCATCCAGGCTGTGTCTGCCCAATTTATAGCAGCAGACTGGTTTAGGAGGGGGGCTGATTCTCTTTGAAAAAGCGAATAGCCTAATAAAAGAAACAACAAAAGGAAAGAAATAAAAGCAAATTTTCGGGATGACATAGGTGAAAATTTTGAATAAAGGGCACTTGTCTTCAAAAATAAGCTTGAAATGGTTTAATTTTGCTGAATTTGTTTTTTGCCGATTAACTCTTTTAAAATGCCTCAAACAAAAATCCCTGCGGTACTGGTACTAGCTGATGGAACCGTTCATCATGGTCATGCCTTTGGTGCCATTGGTACTACCACTGGTGAAATATGCTTTAATACCGGAATGACTGGATATCAGGAAGTATTTACCGATCCTAGTTATTTTGGGCAGATCCTGATCATGAATGCAGCGCATATTGGAAATTACGGGGTCAAAGAAGCCGATGTAGAATCTGATACCGTTAAGATCAATGGATTAATTGGTCGCAATTTAGAAGAGTTGTACTCGCGTAAGCAAGCACAGGCGTCTCTTAACGACTATCTAAAAGAAAATAAGGTAGTTTCTATTGAAGGAGTGGATACTCGTTCGTTGGTGGCGCATATTCGTACCAAGGGAGCCATGAATTGCATCATCTCCTCTGATACTACAGATATAGATGTTTTAAAGGAAAAATTGAAGGCAGTTCCCAATATGGATGGCCTGGAATTGGCGTCTAAGGTAAGTACGTCTACTGCCTATGAAATGGGAGATCCTTCTTCCGCTATTCGTATTGCGGTAATGGACTACGGAGTAAAGCGTAATATTTTACAATGTATGGTAGACCGCGGGGCTTATGTACGCGTGTACCCTGCTAAAACCACCCTGCCTGAAGTGAAGCAGTTTTCTCCGGATGGTTATTTTATATCTAATGGACCCGGCGATCCGGCCCCGATGGACTACGCAGTTTCTCTGGTAAAAGAAGTGATGAAAGAAGATAAACCCATTTTTGGTATTTGTCTGGGGCATCAATTGCTTGCACTCGCCAACGGAATCGATACGTTTAAGATGCATCATGGTCATAGAGGGCTTAACCATCCTGTTAAGAATTTAGTAACCGGACGCTCAGAGATCACGACGCAAAACCATGGCTTTGGCGTTAATCCGGAGTCGGTAAAACGTGCGGAGCATATTGAGATTACGCATGTGAATTTAAATGATCAGTCTATAGAGGGAATTCGGGTAAAAGGCAAGCCTGCTTTTTCTGTGCAGTATCACCCGGAAGCAACCCCTGGTCCTCACGATAGTCGTTATTTATTCGATCAGTTTATCGACATGATCAAAGCTTCCAAGAAATAATCCGCTATGAAGATTGCCATCATCAATGGTCCAAATTTAAACCTACTGGGAAAGCGGGAACCCCTGGTGTATGGACATGAGTCCTTCGATGATTTTTTAGAAGCACTTCATTCCAAATACCCCGAAGTTACTCTGCACTATTATCAGAGTAATGTAGAAGGGGAGTTGATCAACGAAATCCAACGCGTGGGTTTTGATTATGAGGGCATCATCTTAAATCCGGGAGGGTACACCCATACCTCAGTAGCCATAGCAGATGCGGTGGCGGCTATCCAAACTCCGGTATTAGAAGTGCATATTTCCAATGTGCACGCTCGCGAGGAGTTTCGTCGTCACTCTTACGTAAGTCCTAAGGCAGCCGGTTCTATAGTGGGCTTAGGGCTCCTCGGCTATGAATTAGCCCTGGAGTGGTTCCTTCGTAATAAGAAGAGCTGATATGCATCAGATTTATTAGTAAGTATTGTCATCTTTCCTTGGCAAGCCCTTGTTAGCTTTGCATAATGAGACTGCCTTTTAATTATATCTCGGCCGAGCAGGCCCTGTCAGTGATAAAATCGGGTGATCGAGTATTTGTACAAGGGAGCGCGCAAACGCCCTTATTTTTGATGAGAGAGTTAGCAAAATTGGCTCCTGGTTTAAAGGATGTAGAACTTACTTTCATTACAGTACAGGGAGACATTGTGGTGGACAAGCCGGAATATGCAGACTCTTTTCATATTAATTGCATGTTTGTTTCCGAGTCTGTTCGACAAGCTGTGAATGAAGGAAGAGCAGATTTCATTCCCGTTTTTCTAAGTGATATTCCTGATTTATTTCGCAAGCAAAAGCAAATTGATGTGGCGATTGTGCAAGTGTCACTACCAGATCAACATGGTTATTGTTCTTTAGGCGTGTCTGTTGATGTTGCACGCAGTGCCGTGAATACGGCTAAACAAATTATTGCCCAAGTAAATCCCAACGTGCCGCGTACGCATGGCGATAGTTTGGTGCATACCAGTCGCGTTACTTAGAT
>JBMSWW010000047.1:0-9272 GCA_049425065.1 Chitinophagaceae bacterium | reverse complement strand
CCGCGACCATCACCATGACGGCTATCTAATCCTTGGAAGTCTACACCAGTAGCATAGTCAATACCAATTTTAGAAGTGAAAGTCATCCAGCTAAAAGGCTTGATATCTGCAGTTAAATTGTTAAGAATACGATGCTTAATTGAATTAAACTTATTCTTCATTAACACAAAGGCAATATTGGAATAGTTATTTTCAATTGCACGGAGGTTGGCATCACGTCCTAAGGCAGAACCGTCAGGGAGAATATTGAATCCGTCGAATTGTGTTAATAACGGGTCGTAAATTCTCACGTTTGGCAAAGCGCGCAAAGAAGCAGCTACGGCACCAGAGAGTGCGTTACCGCCATTGTTCTGATCGTTGTCCTCTGTGCGAGACAGTGTGATATTATTAGTGATGGTAAACCATTTGTTCACTTTGTGAGAGAGGTTAGCGCGAATGGCGTAGCGCTGAACACTGTTAGTGCGTACCATACCATTTTGATTGGCATAGTTCAATGACAGGTAATAATTAGAACGATCATTACCGCCATCTACGCTTAGATTGTGAATTTGAGAAGCAGCATTCTTATTGTAGATGAAATCTTGCCAGTCAGTATTTGTGTTTTCGCCATTCATGAAAGCCTGTGCAGATTGACCTGCATTGGTGAACTTTTCATTTGCGATTGATACAAACTCTTGCGCATTCAACAAATCAAAACTGTTGTAAGGGTTAGAGAAACCAAAGGTGGCACTGTAGTTCACATTAGAACGACCCGCACGACCTTTACGAGTAGTAATTAATAACACTCCATTGGCAGCGCGTGATCCGTAGATAGCTGCTGCGGCACCGTCTTTCAAAACCTCTACAGACTCAACATCGGCAGGGTTAATGTCAGCCAAAGTGTTAGTATTAGCAACTCCAGAAAAGCCGCCATCTAAAACAGGTGTACCATCCACTACAATCAGTGGGCTACGAGAACCGTTAATAGAGTTAACGCCGCGAATACGAATACGAGGAGCTACGTTTACCAGACCGGTAGAAGTAGTTACTTGAATACCTGCAGTACGACCTGCTAATTGACGGTCAATACTAGGTGTAACTAGATCCGCGATGGGAGCGGGGTCAATTTTACCGATAGAAGAGGTTACGGTCTTTTTCTTTTGGGTACCATAACCAACCACAACTACTTCGGCAATTGTTCTCTCCTCACTGGTTAAAGAGACATTGAACGTCGATTGATTTCCTACGCTTACCTCCAGGGAAGTGTAATCAATAAAAGAGAATACTAATGTTTTGGCATTGGCAGGCAGACTCAAACTAAACGATCCGTTTTTGTCTGTTGAAGTACCAACACTAGTTCCTTTTACCACGACAGAAACTCCGTTTAGAGGAGCTCCGCCTTTTTCGTCGATCACCTTACCGGAGACAGTTCTTCCTTGCGCGAAGAGCTGTGCGGTACTGATGGATACAACCATCATGAGTAACAACAGTTTTCTCATTGTTGATTTGATTTTTATTTATTTAAACTGACTATTGAAAACGCGTAATTAAACGAAAGTTGGTTCTTAGCTCAATCCTCAACCTCTCTTCTCCAAATCCGGTGCAAAATTGAGGATTAATTAACAATGCAAGATGCAATTTGTTAAGAAATTGCTGCATATTTTGTAGGAATATTTATAAGTGTGACAGAAATTTGACATTTATTTGCTAAAATATTGATAATCAAATAAAAAAATAGAATGAAAAAGCTTAATGTTTTATTCTTTCCCCTGCTGGTTTTTTTAGTATTTTTTTCTCAAACCGCTTATTCTCAAACACTTACGTTTGATAATCAGGTGATTAAAGGAAAACTGGACAACGGACTCACCTATTTTGTCCGTGAAAACAAAAAGCCTGAAAAAAAGGTGGAGCTACGACTCGTGATCAAAGCGGGGTCTATTAATGAGGATGATGACCAGCAAGGCTTGGCTCATATGGCGGAGCATATGGCGTTTAACGGCACAAAGAATTTCAAGAAAAACGATATCGTTTCCTATCTACAAGGAATAGGGGTAGAATTTGGGGGCGACCTGAACGCCTATACTGGTTTTGATGAGACTGTATATATATTACCTATCCCCATTGACCAACCGGGTAACTTGGAGAAAGGTTTTCAGATTTTAGAAGACTGGGCACATCAGGTTACCTACTTGGATGAGGATATCAATTCTGAAAGAGGAATTATTTTGGAAGAAAGCCGATTAGGCAAGAGTGCGGATGAGCGCATGTTCAAGAAAGTTTATCCTGAACTTTTTAAAGGCTCCAAATATGCTACTCGCTTGCCGATTGGATTAGATAGTATCATCAGTAATTTTCCTCCCGATGCGATTCGTCGTTATTATCGCGATTGGTACCGTCCAGATATCATGGCTGTGATTGTGGTGGGTGACATCAAAAAAGAGGAAGCCCTTAGTTATATTCATAAGCATTTTGCAGAGTTGAAAAATCCAGCGAATGCCCGCGTTCGGGAATATGCAACTGTTCCTCCCTATACTGCCGCTAATGCTATGGTAGTTTCCGACAAGGAAGCAACAGGATATGAGTTTAGCATTAACTATCCGGCCTATAAAATTGAACCTACTCGTACTCTTGATCAATATAGAGGCGACTTGATTCGCAATTTGTATGTGTCAATGCTGAATAATCGTTTTCGTGAATTAACTCAAAAAGCGGATCCTCCTTTTGTGGGAGCGGGTGCTGGCTTTAACAGCTATGCAAAGTTTCATGAATCATTCAGTGTAAGTGGCTCTACCGGCACACAAGATGTTAGCAAAGGGCTCGAGGCTGCTATCACAGAGATTGAACGCGTTAAGAGATTTGGTTTTACGGAAGCTGAGCTGGATCGCGCTAAGAAAAATACAGAAGCAATGTATGAGCGCATGTGGAATAATAGAGACAAGACAGAGTCTGCAGTTTATGCTGATGAATATATCCGTCACTTTACTGACGAAGAACCCGTGCCTGGTATTGATGCAGAGTTCAAGTACGTAAAAGAATTGTTGCCAAGCATCAAACTAACAGAAGTGAATGCATTGACTAATCGTTTCCGTAATGAGAAAAATGTTTTTTCTTATGTAGCAGGACCCGATGCGAATGAGAAGATGAAGTTGCCAACCACTGAATCAATTTTGGCTGTGCTTACTGCCAAGGCAACTGATAACTCCATTAAAGCCTATGAAGAAAAAGCCATCGCTACTAATTTGCTTACCAAGGCCCCTCGTTCCGGCAAAGTAGTAAGCACTAAAAAGGATGCTGTATTAGGAACTACGGAATTAGTATTGTCTAATGGCATTAAGGTGACATTGAAATCGACTGATTTCAAAAATGATCAGATTTTATTCTCTGCCACACGCTACGGAGGTACGAGTAATTATTCAGTAGCGGATAAATACAATGCCGAGAATGCCACGGTGGTAGTTAATAGTATGGGGGTTGGACAATTTAGTCCTACCGATATGCGCAAGGCGATGGCGGGTAAGAGCGTATCAATAAATCCGTTAATTGGACAATACACGGCAGGCTTTACAGGTAATAGTAGTAAAAAAGATATTGAAACTTTATTTCAATTATTGAATCTATATGTATCAGAGCCCCGCGTAGATAGTGCGCTTTTTAAATCAGTGATTCAGCGAAGCAAAGCACAGGTAGCCATGCTAGGTGCTAATCCTCAGTTTGCTTTTATTGATACTTTATACAAAGTACTTTATACGAATAATCCGCTGGCGCCCACTGCAGTGCCAAAGGCAGAGAACTACGATAAAATTCAATTAATGCGCGCTGTTGAAATTTATAAAGAGCGTTTAGGTGACTTGGGGGGTATGCACATGATTCTGGTGGGAAGTTTTGAGGAGAAGGAAATGATTGTGCTCTTAGAAAAGTATGTAGCAGGATTGCCTGCATCTTCAAAAGCTACCTATACAGATAATAAAGTTCGTCCTTTTGTGGGTCAAAATGATTTTCAATTCAAGAAAGGAAAAGATGATAAAAGTTTGATTTTGGGGGTTTATCACGGGGAGCTTCCTTATAGTGAAAATACTGCCTTGCAATTAACGGGTTTGAGTGAAGTATTGAACATTGCCATCATTGAAGAGATGCGCGAAAAAATACAGGGAATTTATGGAGGAGGAACCCAGGTTCAATTTTCAAAAATTCCATATGGGAATTATCAGTTTGTGTTGCAATTGCCTTGTGGTCCTTCCAAGGTAGATACCTTGGTAACCACCTTCCGTCATCAATTAAAGGAATTGGCTCAAAAGGGAATTGATACCGGCTATGTTTCCAAAGTGAAAAAAGCATGGGTAGAAAAACATCGAGTAGATATTAAAAAGAATGAGTACTGGTTATCTGCCTTAGATGATATTTATCAAGGAGAAAAAACGGCAGATCGTGTAGTCAATGCAGAGAAGTATTATAATGCTTTCGGTGTAGAGGATGTTAAGAAAGCGGCTAACTTGTTATTGAACTCAAAAGGAAAAATGATTGCGGTACAGTTACCAGAAGTAGTGAAAGAGAAAAAAGAAAAAACTACGGACACAAAGGGGTTCTGATATAAGCTTTTGCCGATTTTGATCTGTGTGAAAGAACTGTTTCACAATAACGCATATAAAAAAAAGAGGCTGTCCGATAGGGCAGCCTCTTTTTTTCATTACAATAAATTTTATTAACCCACCTGGAATATCTTCGGATCTACAGTGGCATTGATTTCATACTTTTCAATAACAAAGGCTTGTCCCATTTGTTCTGTTTTGAAAGGAACTTTTATGCCGATGGGCAATTCTTTGTATTCAAAAACTTCTGTTGTAACCGTCATTTCTTCACCCATCATGTTTGCGGTTACTTCGCTTTTAGTCATCAGGTAAGAGGTGGCATCAATGTAATAGGTAGTTACCTTGCCCGATTTGGTTGTCATTTTAATTTTAAAGACTTCTTTTTTCCCCTCTGTTACTTTTCCAATTAGTTCGGCAGTACTTCCTTTTTCTTTCCAGCCTACAAAACTATTCTGTAAATCAAGTTGGTCTACTTTTAGTTTGTGTTGCTCTGCTGGAATCTCTTGAAGGTCGCTCTGTCCACCAAATGGGTTCTGGCTCCAGCCTTTAGTGGGCGTGCAGATGTCTATTATTTCCATTCCCTGAAATTCGGCATCTACTCGATAGCCTACATTATGGATGGCTTGCTGAGAAAATATGATCTGTATACCTTGAACTTCAATATATCCCTCAATTTTTACAGAGTTGACTTGCTTCCACTTTTCTGCTCCTCCAATTGCGTTAACATGATTATTGATAATTTCTTCTACTGTCTGTGCCTGGCTGGCAAAGCCCACGCAGCTGATCAGCAGAAGGGCAGCGGCGCGAAGGATCATTTTTTTCATTCAAATAAATTTTAATCCTGCTAAAATACGAGTAGTCTTGAGGAGTTGTTATTTTTTTTTATGAACGGTCTACTAAACTTTTGTTAAGCCGATGGGTTCCCCTTTTTGTATAACAGGTAAGAGTAGACGATTGGAACAATAGTCATAATAGCAACACAGCTCATGAAACCTATAAAAAGAGAAGTTCCTTGAAAAATGCTGGCTAATACAAAAGCTAGCATTCCTCCTCCCATCCAAAGTTTTCCAGCCAACTGATGGGTTCGATTCCAGTTGGTTTCATTATCAAGGGTCCACGCCAATTTAAAACCAGCAAAGTAGTTTTGCTTAAGTCTGGGCATAAAATATCCCATTCCTCCAAAAAGAATACCCAAGGCCCCAAAGATCAGTTTGTCAATAGGGGTGCCCTGGTGGGAAATGCCATAAAGCAACACTAGAGAAAGAATATTAAGAGAAGCCACCATAAAAAGACCGATTGCCTTTATAGTTTCGTTACCAAGGCCAGAAGCTCGTTTGGGGTCAATTTTTTCAATATTGGTTAACAAAAAATAAACTAGTAGGCTAGAGATACTCATAATGATTGGCATCATGAAAATACTATTCTTTGAGCCCCAAGCATCTGCTTGTCCTGATGCGTTAAAATGGGTAGGAATTTTTTCTGCTAAATTGGGGTAGAGATAGATGGCGTACAAATAGGGGAGACTAACAAAAACTATAACTAAGACTGTGCTTATTCTTTTTAACTTCATAAGGTAATTTTTATTAACCTGCGGGTTTTACTAAGGTACTAAATTTGAGCTCAATGGAAAATTGGTGGAATCAATATGGATACTTAGTTTTTCAAGTGGGTAGTCGGTATTATTTTTTAGCAGGTCTGGCCTTCTTGATTTTTTATGTTGTGTTGCGAAAAAAGAAAGCAGCTACTAAAATCCAATCACCATTTCCTTTGTGGAAAGATTATCGTCGAGAAATTCTTTACTCCACGTTTACTATCTCTTTATTTGCACTTATTCCAATTTTTTTTGTGTTTAACCCCTCTGTTCGACCTTACACACAATTATATAATACAATCGCTGAAAGAGGATGGTTGTATTATTTAGCCCTTTATCCGATCATGTTTTTAATTCATGATACCTATTTCTATTGGACACATCGTTTGATGCATCAGCCTCGTTTGTTTAAAATATTTCATTTGGTGCATCATCAATCTACTAATCCCTCTCCTTGGGCAGCCTATGCATTTCATCCCTTAGAGGCTATTGTTGAATTAGGGATATTTGTTTTGTTCTTATTCCTGTTGCCCATTCATAAATCACATCTAATTATATTTTTTCTATTATCGATTATTTATAATATCTACGGTCACTTGGGGTGGGAATTATATCCCAAGGGATTTAATAAGACGCTTGTGGGAAAATGGATCAATACTTCTGCCAGTCATAACCAGCATCATAAATATTTTAAAGGAAATTATGGACTATATTTTTTGTGCTGGGATCGCTGGATGGGGACGCTTCGTGAGGATTATGATGAATCCTTTGACCAAGCTACTTCATGACAACCCGACTCCATAAACTCTTAAACGAATTATTTGGTATATGTATACTGATGCTCACCTTGAGTGTGGTGTCTGGATGTGAAATTCAATCTTTTGACTCTGCAACAACTGGTCTGGTAATCAAGAAAAACTATGGAATTACTAATCAGCCTCATGAAATACTTTTGCCAGTACCCGCTCTAATAACATCGCAGTTTTTAGTAATTGAGAACCCTCATTTAAATTTCATTAAGGTTAGCAGCAAGCTTACTCCGAAAGTCTGGGAAACCGGCGATCATTATTCTTTTCTAAGCAGACCAGTCAATAACCGTTTCTTTGTTTTTCCTCTCGGTGTTAACGCTACTTTAGATACTTTAACTATTTCATTGAACAAGTCGGGCGAGAATTTATCATTTGTAATGCGATTGCTTGAAGAGAAGAGTTTCACAAGGTTTATAATAATAGATAATTATTTAATAGGCGGCATTCTTGGATTTTATGCTTTAGCTGTATTGCTTTCGCTGCTGTTGTTTCTCTACTACCGAACGTATAAGTTTTTCTTTTTTTTAGCCTATGTATTTTTCTCTGTCGGGTGGATCTTAAATGATGCAGGAATATTTTTTGCTAATTGGTGGCCCTCTGCTACTGTTTGGCATCAAAGTAGTCGAGGTTTTTTTTCATCGTTAACAATGATCTTATTTGGACTCTACTTATATCAGAATTCTACTGCATTTATTGGGAGAGGGATTAAAGTAGTGGTACTGATACTTCTTTCCTTCTATGCTGGAAAATGGGCCCTTTCATTTTTTGTGGCAGGTGGTTACTTTCCCGCTTCGCTGAAGTATATAACACTGTATATTAACTCTATCTGTTTGTTATTACTTTTTGGAGGAGTGGTAATTTATTTACTAATGCAATGGGAGAAACTTCAAAAAATTAAATTTGAGGTGCTATCCATTTTAACTTATTGTGCTTTTGTTATAATGTTAGCGCTTCGTGAGCTGGGGGTAAGTTTTTTGGTAAATGAAAGTTTTCACCAACTAGAAGTACTTTTCTTTTTTCCCATTCAATGTCTTTTTATGTCTGCATACTTGTACCAGACTACTAAGGCAGAACGCCAGGCTGTTGAAAAGGATTTGTATCAATTAAGAATTCATCAGCAACGCACTATAGAAGAGACAGTAGCACAAGTAGAAGCTGCTGAAAAAAAGAGAATTGCTCAAAATTTACACGATGAGATAGGAGGAATATTTGTGGCTTTAAAATATCAATCACTTTTATTTAAACAACGTGCTAAAGAGGGATTATTGGCAGCCGATCTAAATTATTTTATTCAACTTGCAGACGAAGGCATTAAGCGACAATATCAAATTATCAATGAATTGCAGACTACGTTAGAGCAGCCCAGTGGTCTATTCAATTCACTCCGTAATCAAATCAATTTCTTCACTAAATCATCTGATTTAAAGATTAGCTTGGTTTTTGAAGCCAATGAAATGAATTGGCCTCCTTTTTTAAAAGCACAGCTTTATCGAATTATTTTAGAACTTCTCACGAATACCCTTAAGCATGCGGGGGCTACTGCCGTAACTCTTTCGGTTAAAGAAGAGGCTTGCATACAAGTTCTTTATTCTGATAATGGAGTAGGGTTTGTAAATAATGAAAGGGTATCCGGCAATGGGCTGGAGAATATCAAGCAGCGAATTCAAGCATTGAGGGGTCATTATAAACTTGAGAGCAACTCTGCAGGTACTACTTATTCAATAAACATACCTTTTTCTAATGCATAGCCCCATCTCTCTTTTTTTAATTGATGATCACACAATATTCTCACAGTCTTTTTGTGCGTATGTCTCATCACACCCAGATTTCTCATGGAAGGGTAGTGCAAAAGGGGATGGAAGGGTAGTGCAGGAAGTATTGAGATTGAATCCTCAAGTGCTTTTATTAGATTTTCACCTGGGTTCTTTTAATGGTTTTTATTTACTTCAACAATTACGTGATAAAGGGTTCTCTCAGTTTGTTATTCTTCTGACGATGAATCGAGAGAAAAGAATAAGAGACGCTGCGCGTCATCATGGAGCTAATGGTTTTGTTACTAAGGAAGTGGATGGCGAAGAACTATTAGCAGGTATTATACAACTCGTTACAAATGAAGTTGACTTTTTGGAACTTTTGGGTAATGCAGATACTCCAGTAGTTAGTCCTTATGGCTTAACCCCGCAAGAAAAATTAATAGCTGAATTAGTATGCAGTGGTTTAAACACTGAAGAGATTGCCCATAAATTAGAAATTAGTATTCATACTGTTCATACACATCGACGTCGGATATTAGTCAAAACTGATGCA
>JBMSWW010000046.1:0-9296 GCA_049425065.1 Chitinophagaceae bacterium | reverse complement strand
TGTGATTTTCCTGCTGGCCGCTCTGTTGGGGCCAGCAGGTTTTTCAACGCAGCTACTTATTGCGCAGTCAACACGTCCCAGTACCCAAAAAGAAATTAGGGTGGTTGACCCGGTCAACCCAACCAACGGCAACATTGGACTAAGAGTTGCAACCGGCACATCCTCGTACACTATGGTGCTACCGGCGATTGCACCTGCTACCAATCAATTACTATCCGTTAACAGCATTGTCGCCGGCACCGCTACCTTGGGCTGGGTCACACCCACCGCCGGGAGCGGCACGGGGGCTAATGGACAAGTAACCTTCTGGAGCGGCGTCAATACACAAGCCGGAAGTAACGATCTGTTTTGGGACAACGGAGCAAAGAAATTGGGAATCGGAACGAGTAGCCCTGGCGCTAAGCTTAGTATTAATGAGGTCACCAATGCCGATGTGGAATTAACTATGACGGCCCGAGGCGGTGATAACAGAACAACCCAGTTCACTTTTGGCGTTAAAAATGCAAGCTCGAGCACAATCGGAGCTGCCATAGGAAGTGACGGAGCAAAGAGCGGTGGACTTATCCTGAATGGCACCACCAACAACATTGCCACGGCTGCCCCGCAAGTGTTCATTAGCTCAGCAGGAGAGCTTTATGTAAACCCCAGCTTTACCGGAGGAGGAACCCTGACCGATAATGGAAACTACAGAATACAGATCAACGGAGATCTTTATGCAACCTCCGCGCGATTTACAAATGTTTCGAACAACGGCTACTTTCGGTCTCTGAGTGTAACCAATGATGGCACACTGACTACCTCAACATCGGACCGAAGAATGAAAAAAAATATCGAGACTATTCCGCATGCGCTAGAAAAAGTGATGGCACTTCGCGGAGTGACTTTTAATTGGAAAGACAGCTCCATGCCTAAACGAATGATGGGAATGATCGCACAAGAGGTTTTACCCATCGTGCCTGAGCTGGTATTTCAAAATGAGCAAGACGGATACTATGGTATCAACTACGGCGAAAGCGCTGGATTACTGATAGAAGCCATCAAAGAGCAACAGAAAATCATACAGGAACTGAGTAAAGTCGTGGCGAAACAAGGTCAGGAAATGCAAGTCTTGATCAAAGAGGTTTCGCTGATAAAACAACAACTAAAATCAAAATTATAGACTGCCCTATGAAAAAACTTTCTATTTCGCTGATCGCCCTGACTTGTCTGGGACTATTTGCATTTACGAGTGAAAAATTCTATGTGTTTCGATTCAAAGAAGCACAGATCAATTATCACTGGCAAAATCTTGAAGCCATTAAGATTTTGATGGACCAAAGCAACTTGCCCCATATTCAGGTTAAACAGGCCGTTGCCGCTATTGATTCGCTTCAAAAAGATATGCAGCGCGTAATGAGTATCGATAGCTTGCCTGCGACCCCATGAAAACAGGGGCTGAAGTCGTAATTTTAGTCCATGATCTGGACAAACAAACGTTATCGAACAAAACTGTTTGGATGGATTCTACTCTTTTTTGTAGTCAGCAAAGGCCAGGCACAACCAGCCCCACCCCTTACCCGAATTCCTTTTTTGCATGTCACCGGAGGGGTTATTATCATTCAGGCCCAACTTGCCCCGCATGAGGATACGCTTCAGTTTATTTTCGATACCGGCAGCAGCGGCATTTCGCTAGACTCTGCTACAGCAAGCTACCTGGGGTGCAAACCAACCCATGACGGCTTGCTGATCCGTGGAATTGCTGGTGTTCGGGAGGTTGCACAATTACGCCAACAAACCCTAACCATCGGAGATCTAAAAACCGATTCTCTTGACTTTTATATAAATGATTATAGTGTTCTGACTTCTATTTATGGCGTGCGCATAGATGGCGTGATCGGCTATGCCATGCTAAGTCGATACATCGTAAGTATTGACTACGAAAAACAGTTCATGGAGTGGTATGCCCCTGGTCCTTTCCTCTACCCCAAAAAGGGCTTGTTACTTCAACCTCAGATCAACCGACTGCCCACATACCCCTTTACAATACAGGAGTTGCAAACGAAGAACTATCCCTTGCTCATTGATATCGGTGCCGGGCTGAACGTACTTTTTTCGGAGCGCTTTGCCCAAGAAGCAGGCGTTTTAGACAGAACCCGAAAGAGCTGGATCACTTCGGGCGAAGGTATCGGGGGGCAAATTGAGCTAAGACTAACCATATTGCGCAGCCTGCGAATTGGGCCCTACCGTTTTAAAAAAATACCTGTCACTATTTTCGAAGATCGGTTCAATGTAACCAACTACCCACAATGGGCCGGTTTAATCGGAAATGATCTGCTTAGAAGGTTCAATATTGTTTTCAATTACCCGGAAGGAGAGATACACTTACGCCCCAACCGTTTTTATTTTGATGATTTTGACTATGCCTATATCGGTATGGAACTATACCTTATCGATGGCTCGATCAGCATTGGATTTATCGCCAACGGTTCGCCGGCGCAACTGGCCGGACTGCAAGAGGGTGATGAAATAGTTGCTATCAATAAAATTGTTTCAGGTAAGCTTGACACCTACAAGACCGAGCTGGCCCATGCCTCAAAAAAAGTAGCGGTTATCTACAAGCGAAATGGCAAGATAGATTCGGCCATAGTAAAACCGATCCGCATACGATAAGATGGGTGAGGCATTTTTCTTCTTGAAGAAGGGTGCTACTTAGCCTGGACTGACCACACTTTAGGTCTAATCAATAGTTACATAGGTACCCGACTGAACCTACTATCATCTATGTGCTTTGCCATAGAGGCTAGAAAAGCTATTTTTTGATTAAAAAGTTAAATTCTATACTTTTTTAATAATTTTATAAAATTAGAGTCGTACCCCCTCTCAAACCCTGTTGTAAAATGTCCAACCCTATAAATACTATAAAAATGAAAAAAACCATGTCCTATCTGGGATTCATTTTAATGGCCCTAGTTACATTCAGTTCATGTTCTTCGAAACCGGACGCTCCGATTCCGGCAGACGCTTCGTTTGTTATGCACATCGATGGAGCTAGTATCAGTGAAAAACTACCCTGGTCGGAAGTAAAAGAAAGCCAGCTTTTTAAAGATTTACTTCAAGAAGTTGACGGAAACACAGAGGCAGAAAAAATATTAAATGACCCAAAGGAATTCGGTTTGGATCTTGAATCGGATGGTTGGGTCTTTTTATCCCAAAAAGGTAAAGGCGCCTACAGCACTTTCATATGGGGGCTGAAAGATGCCTCAAAATTTGAGGATGTTCTGAAAAAAGCAAATCCGAATCTATCAATCAATAAAAAAGAATCCATACAATATATTCAAGAAGACGAAATAGTTGTTGCCTGGTCAGATGAAAATCTCATGTTCCTGGTGGATGCCTCTGAATTGACTCGAGACCTCAATAAATCTGCAAATGCCTCTACAGGGGGTACGGAAAATTGGGATGGAGATTACGAAGAGCCATTTTCGCTCGATGGAGAAGCCTTAGCCAATATCGCTTTGGAGCTACAATCCCTGAAGTCCGATGAAAAGCTGACTGACAATGATAAGTTTGCTGACCTGATCAGCACTGACGGAGACGTTCATTTCTGGTTCAATGCCGGAAAATTTTACGACAACACAATGGCCGGAAACCTGATGGGGCTATCAAAAATGGGAACGCTGGTTGAAGGAAACATATCAGCTATAACTATCAATTTCACTGATGGCGGGATTGACATAGATTCCAAGGGATACATGGGTAAAGAATTAGAAGAACTGTATCAGAAATATAAAGCGTCGAATTTTAATGAAACAGCCCTGAAAAATCTTCCTGCCGGGGAGGTGAACTTGGCACTTGCCATAAATTATCCGCCGGAGGGATTGAAGAGCCTACTTACGCTTCTGGGAGTAGATGGATTGTTGAACGCATATATACAGGAGGGAGGCTTCAGTATTGATGAGTTCATCAATGCAAATAGCGGAAATATTTTTTTAGCACTCAGCGATTTCAAGATCAACCAAGTTGAGAAATATTTACAGAGCCTCGACGGAGAGCCCATCCCCTATACTACCGAAGAACCTGATGGAAAACTACTTTTTGGAGCCGAAGTCAATGACCGTAGCGCCTTTCAGAAAATGATAGATGTTTCCAAACGATACCTTGAAGAAAAAATGAATATGCCTGCCACGGGAACAGAAAATATCCCCTACGAGTTGAAGGAAAAATGGTTTGTGGCCGGTAACAATCCTGACCAGGTCAATCAATTCGGATCTACCAAAACGGAACATGCATTCATCGATCGGATCAAAGGCCATCCCATTGGACTTTTTGTAAATATTCAATCCTTCATCAAGGTAGCGGCAACGCAAATAAGTGAGAATAAAAAATTGGACAAAGATATCGCCGCTCTATCCTCAAGCTTTTGGAAAGAAATAGTGATGACCGGCGGAGAGCTTGAAGACGGTGCCATGGTCACCAAATTGCGTATTTCGCTGGGAGATGCCAATACCAACAGTCTCAAATCGCTGAGTAAGTACATCGGACAGCTTTCAAAACTGGCCAAAGAAGATGAAATAAGAAGAGAGCAAGAATGGAGTGAAATGGAGGAAATGCAACTATATACCGACTCCACTTCGATAGATCCCTCATATTAATTAACTACTTGATTCGCCGCCGCTTTGGAATCCAAAGCGGCGGTTTTTATCTTTCATGATTCATATCGATCGCATCTTACCCAGCTACTTCCAAGAATCTGCAGCCGACCGATCGGAACTTTGGCGTCAACTTGTTCATATTGCACCCGGCGAAAGAATACAGATACAGGCGCCCTCCGGAAGCGGAAAGACCTCCCTGACTCATTTTTTATACGGCCTGCGAAAAGAATATACCGGTACTATTCTATATGACGGAGTTGACTTACAGTCAATGAACGCCGATCAATTAGCCGATCTGCGGAGAGAAAAAATGGCAGTTGTGTTCCAGGACATGCGCCTGTTTCCAACTCCTACTTTACGACAAAATTTTGAGATCAAGCGTCAGCTGACCGGATTTCATTCGGAATCAGTCCCTATACAGTGGGCAAAGCAACTAGGTATTGAACATCGACTGGATACTCCCGCAAACCTTTGCTCGTATGGCGAGCAACAACGCGCATCTATCATCCGTGCCTTGCTACAGCCCTTCCGCTGGATTTTACTCGATGAACCTTTCAGCCACTTGGATGACGCGAATGCATATAAAGCCATGGAGCTGATACTCGAGGAATCAGAAAGACAGGCTGCCGCGGTTCTGTTGGCCGACTTGGAGATTATACCCTACTACCCCAGCACCAGACTCATCCGACTGCATTCATGAAAAAACCCTCGTTCCATATTATACGGCCCTTACTGTTGACCGGCGAAAAAAGCTCATCACGGTGGTTCTCGTACATCGGGTTGGGAATTGGAGTATTACTGCTTTTACTATCCCTCCAACTATATATCGATATTCAGTCATTGGTTAAGCAAACAAGCATCCGCAAGAACGGGCTGGACTACATCTCGGTTACCAAGACGATCACCAATGCAAATATGGGCTTGGACAATCGTTTCTCCCCTGCCGACCTAGATACTCTTAGAGAACAACCTTTCATACAAGGAGCTGCCCCTCTGATCTCAAATCGATTCGAAGTCGTTGCTTCTGCAGGTGATAGAATACCGTTCTCTACTGACATTTTTCTTGAGTCTCTTGAGACTGAATTCATCGATACCGTGCCCCCAGAATTTGACTGGAAACCTGGTCAAACAGTAGTTCCATTGATCTTTTCTTCTGATTTTCTGGAGATGTACAATGTATTTGCTCCCAGCTATGGCTTGCCTCAGCTGTCCATGGAAACTGCCTCCAATGTAGTGATCGGACTACGTTGCGAGGGGCTGAAAGGAGGACAAGTTTTTCGTGCACAGATCGTAGCCTTCTCAGATCGGATCAACTCATTATTAGTGCCCAAATCATTTCTTGACTGGGCAAATATGGAATTTGAAGGACTTCCCTCCGCAAATGCCTCACGAGTCTTCATCAAAACTAAAGATGCGAACAACCCAGAGCTACTTGAATTCCTCGCCAAAAAAAAATATCGGGTCAATAAAGAAAAAACCGCTTTTGGCCGATCAAAACAGGTTTTGCAAGGGGTGATTGCGGGTCTGGGTATTTTCGGCGTGTTAGTTATAGGGCTCGCACTTCTATTATTTTCTTTCTACCTGCAACTGATGGTTGCTCGCAGTCGTGACAATCTGCAGTTGCTACTGACAATCGGTTATCGCCCCGATTGGTTGAGCCGTCAAGTAGCTCGTCGATTCATTCCAGTATATATCATTGTAGTGGCCATATCTCTCGTTTTAACACAACTGATGCAATACGGATTCCATCAGTTCTTAATGTTCAACCGTCCTGAATTATCATCCTGGTTGGACCCAACTGTTTGGGTGGCTGCGATTATACTTGCCGCGTTATCGATTTTCACCAACCTTAGGATGATCAAAAAATTACTTTACAAAATACTCTGATCAAAGAACCTTCAATAACGGCTAAGTATTAAAATAATCGAAGCATATACACATAAAGACAGAGTAAGTATCCCGTCGGTTCACAATTTCTACCCTTACTCTAGTTACAGGTAATACAGCCTATCACTAGACTGCATCTCCAGCAGCTAAATAATGGGGCCAATCTGGGCCCTAGACGACCTAGCTTAACGCTGAACAAAAGCTATGTGCAAGCTGAACCTTTATCTTTTTAACTTTTAGGGAAACAGTCCTGAACTAAAATTTGAAGTCATCATGATTAATATCCTCAAGTATTTTACCGGCAGTGTTAAAATGAGATATAATCAAAATAAAAATAACTAAAGTACCTACAGAGAAAAAGGTATACATGATAAAAAAATCTTTAACCCTCAAGAGAAAAAAGCCTAAAATAATTCCAAAACTTCCAATTAGATACCTGAGCAAATATTGACTGATTTTACTTAGCGAATTTCCTGCCTCATTTATTTTTTTGACAGCATCTCTCTTTGTTTTGGACTTTATGTCTTCAACCTCCTTATTTATATCAAAAAACTTCAAGTCAAAAGAATTGATATTCAGAATTAAATCTATCAACTCTTTTTGGTGTATCGTAAGCTTCAGACTTCTTAAATAGTGTTGTAATGCCAAATACTCTGACAACTGATCATCATAATTTTCGGCTCTTAAAACACCAGTTTTCTCAATTTCAGTCCTGAGACTTAACAACTTTTTTGTATTATACTCAATTGTATATGAAGAAAAAACTTCACTGTATTTATGCAGCCTTTTAGACATACGGATTTCAAGCCAGCCAGAAGCATTTCCAAATTCAGATAAATCTTTTTCAAGCACTTTTTTAAAAAAAACTATATCATTTGACTTATCCAACGCATCTAAATTCACTATATCTATTCCCCTATTATTAAGCTCGAGATCTAGCAATTCTTTTGCTTGATCAGTAAGTTGATCCACTTCTTTTAAAGCAATATCTATCAATTCTTCAGACTTGATATCAGCGTAATATTTTTTTGTCATTTCATAATTCATAGCAAATAATTTTTAAAATTTACACCATTTAATTGGTCTTACCCAAAGCCCCACACGGCTTCGCCGTGACGGGCTTTTTACTTGTCTGCTTAGGCAAGTAAACTTGCCCCGCATCCAATTAAAAAAGCCCTCAACACTTCGTGTTGGGGGCTTTGTGCCCAAGACTGGATTCGAACCAGCACAGCCTTTCGGCCACTACCACCTCAAAGTAGCGCGTCTACCAATTTCGCCACCTGGGCCACAGCCGAAAATTCGTTCGGCGGAGGGCAAATATAGTAACTATTTTTTGAGCGAGATGGTAAAGGTCGTTCCTTTTCCTAGCTCAGATTGTTTGACAAATAGGGAACCCCGGTGATACGCTACAATAATACGCCGCGATAAGCTCAAGCCAAGCCCCCACCCTCTTTTCTTAGTGGTAAAACCAGGTGTAAAAACGGTTGTCCATTGCGATTTGGGAATACCTTTTCCAGTATCGCTTACATCGATCAATATCGAACGATCAGTTTCTGAAATTGAAACCATCACCGCCCCGTCTCCATTCATGGCATCGAGTGCATTTTTAAGCAGGTTTTCGATCACCCAATCAAAGAGCGGAGGCGAAAGCAAGGCATAAATAGGATCGGCCGAGGGGGTCGTAATAGAAAACGTGATCTTGCCACCAGCCCTTTTTTTCATATACTCCACCATGCCGGTTACCTGCGCCACCAGCTCGGTACGTTCTAATTGTGGTGGGCTGCCGATCTTTCCGAAACGATCCGTGATCAGCTGTAGACGGTCTACATCTTTTTCTAACTCGCGTACGACCGATTCTGTACCGGCGGTTTCACGAAGCATCTCTACCCATCCCCTCAACGATGATACTGGCGTACCTAGCTGGTGAGCCGTTTCCTTGGCCATTCCGACCCAGATCTGATTCTGAGAAGAGCGATAGCTGCTATGAAGAGATACTATCGTCAGAAAAATAAAAAGAGCCACTATACAAAGCTGCACCAACGGAAAGTAACGAACCTGGTTCAATAAGACCGACTCGCCATAAAAGTATCGATTGAATTTTGTGGGATCAGTGGGATCATTCCAGGTCAACGAGTCATTCAACTTTCTGAATTGCCCCAGCTTTTCGTAGAGGTAACCAGGTGAAGAGGCGACTTTTGCACTATCGAGGTTCACATAGTTGATAATACTATCGTTTTCATTGACCTCTATGATGGGAATAAAATCGTTCCGGGTCGTGACCAAACTAGCCAGAAAAACTTCAGCTTCCATTGGGGCGCTGCTGAGATACTGAGAGGCCTGCGCCCATTGTTCTACCAATCTTCTTTCGCGCAACGCGATCTTTTGTGCCAGGTACTGAGAATAAAATATAGTACCGGTCACAATACCGATAGCCAGCAGCGAAAGCAAAGTTTTCCAATTAAAAAGGCTACGAAGCATAACCGAATTTAAGGGAGAATCATGGGCATGCCCTATTTTTGAATAACTATTTTAGTTCTTCCATGACTTTACCCACGGTCGCCATAGTTATCTTGAATTGGAATGGATCTTTGCTGCTGCAACGGTTTTTACCTTCCGTAATGGCCACGCAATACGAGGCACTCAAGATAGTGGTCATCGACAACGGATCGTCCGACGGCTCCCTGGAATTTCTTCGAACCACCTACCCTGGTATTCAACTTATCTGTCTTGCGAACAACGAGGGATTTGCAAAAGGCTATAATCTGCGTCTTCGACAAA
>JBMSWW010000045.1:0-9300 GCA_049425065.1 Chitinophagaceae bacterium | reverse complement strand
TCGTTCTTCACTAACAGCGGACGAAGATCAGGGTAGTACACCCAGAACAAAGAAGAAGTTCCGCGTTCTTTGTTGGTATTGGGAAAGTACTCTGTTTTCAAGAGACCCAATCCTAGAATGCGTACAAACATACGACTGGCTTCGCGGTCAAACACCCACTCTTCTTTTAAGCGGATTTTATTGATATCCTTAGGATCGAAAGATTTACGCGTCACCACATAGCCTATAACTTTGTCAATCTGTTTTACATCGTATTTAGGAACAGTATCCAAACTTCCTGCTACGGCTTGCTGAACCGCCTCCAATGGCATTTTAGTAGTAAAGCGATCGTCGGTGAAAGCCTCTACCTCTCCGCTCATTACAGCACGCATCAGCATGTTCACGAAGATCTGACTTCCATCATCTTCCATAGACTCATAGGTGAACGTTTTGTTCATCTTTTCGCGCAGATCTAGCTCGCGCCAAACTTTCTCAGCATAAAACGCATCATCATAGCGCAAGTGTTCATAAGGAAGAGGAGTCCTCTTAGTCAATGTGCTTTTGTCGTAAGCGTTGTCCTGACGCAATGATTTGCGCGCCGTATTATCTGCGGTGGCTGTATCATACTCGAAGGGCATCCCTTCGTAAATATTAAACGGCTGTTTAGGAACCGTATCATTTTCAGGAGCCGGAGTTGGTGCTGCAGGAGCAGTCTGCGCATTAGCAGGAGCACCGCCACCGCCACGAGGACGACGTTGTGCATCTACTTGCGATACGCTAAATACAGCCGCAGTTACCAGTACCACCCATTTCACTTGATTCAACTTCATATAGTAGTTCGTTATTTGATATAGTATAATAGAGAAGGCGCTTTTGTGGTTCTTCCATCAGGCCCTTTAACACGGATATCTTCAATAGTTACCATGCGTCCAGGTTGAACATTTTGGTTGATTGCATTACGCACTTGCGCACTAAAAGCTGCCCCTTGGTTAGGAATAGAAACGATATCATCGTCGGTATCACAAGTAAAGGTGAAACCCACCACATCATATTCTAATTCGAAAGGGAAGTTCTTGATACCAGCACCTACACCCCCTTGTGCACGGAAAGAACCTGCATTGATCTGGGCACCGCTGGGCTGTCCACCCACATAAGCCTGTGCTTCAGGAATGGTCCTTACACGGAAAGAGAAAGAAGATACTTTTCCATCAATATTTAAATTGATTTTACAATCATCTGTTACATTAGATACAAACACATCATATTTACCAGGACCTTTCTTCACGAAAGTTCCACCACCGCCGGTGATGGTCACTTTTACTTTATCATCACCACCACCACTGGCAGCAATCGTAACAGGGTTAGGAACTCCAATATACAATACATTCATTTTGTCCAGCCCTACAGAAGCGTTCGCCTGGCCAACGATGTATTCTACTTTTACTTCTTTACGTTCTACCTGACCCGTGTTCTGGTTGGTATAACTGATGGTTACAGGAATTGTATGAGGACCTACCGCACCAGCATCCAATTCTTTCAAAGCAAAACCTTCGTCACCGATAGGAACTGCAGCGCCCCCAATGGTAATGGTAGGCTTTGCTTCCTTACTGAAAGCACCGATACCCGCTTTGATTTCCAACTTTTGACCAGGCATCAGGTAGTTAGAGTTCTGACCTACGATAGCCGCGTAAGAGTCGAAAACTACTTCCACTTTACCTACTTGCTCATGGCAGTAAGTAACTACTTTGTTTTCAGAAGTACGAACGTCATTCTGAAACTTACTCAAAATACTTAAAGCACCTACCGTAGGTGACATATAGAAGTACGCTTCTTCCCAAGATTTCTTATTGGAATTCTCGGATTTCGGAGCGTCCAAATTGACAGCAAAAGAATTGGCAAATTCTTGCTGAATCAATGTGTCCACGTTCAATACACTTTCTTTGTATCGCTTCAGTGTTTCTAAAAGCTGTTTTCCTTTTCCTTCTTTTACTAAAATACGGGTAGTAGAATTTTGATCATCCTCTTTCATCTTGCCGTCCTTGGTAGATGCTGCGATAATCTCCTTCTTAAGTTGCTCAATAAAATTATAAGCCTCTGCTGCCAAGGCAGTAACCTGATCGGCCTTTGGTTTCCAGATAGTAGCACGATCACGGGTTGCAGGATCATTTACTTTTTGATTCAAAGAAGTCATGATCTGTGAAGTAGAAGCATTTACCGCAGCGTTAGTCTTTTCAAGACTCTCGTTGATGGTTTTGAATGCATTCAGAATTTCAGCAGAAATATTTATAGCCAAGAGAGCCGTCAATACCAGATACATGATATTGATCATCTTCTGCCTCGGTTCTTTAGGTAATGCCATGTAAGCGCAACTTTAAAAATTATAAATTTAATAACTGGACCTTACTTACTGGCGTCCTTGCATAGCGGTAAGCATGCTACCATAAATATTATTCAGGCGACCCAGATTCGTAGCCAAGGCTCCGATATGCTCCTGTACACGCTTAGCATCTTCTGTGCTGCTGATCATAGCGGTAGACGCTTCATTCAATTTACCATAGAATGTGTTAAGCGCTTTCAAATGATTATTACTCTCAGCTAACTCTAATTCGTAAATAGTATTCAGGGAAGACAGATTCTTAGTCAATACCTGAATCTGATCGTGGAAATTACGAGCGCCTTCTGTAGCATTGTTGAAAGCCCCTACAGATTCAGCAGCCGAGGTATAAGCATTCTTAACTTTATCCAACTCAGCGGTTACTTCTTTTGTTTTAGTAGCGAGTTCGTTTGTAACAGAGGCTGCATCTGCCACAGTACCTATGTTAGCAACCGTAGTATTCAATTGCTTAAAGCTTTCACCTAACTTTTTTAGCACCTCAGGAGAAACATCGGCTTGCTTTAAAGCACCATCCAAAGCTTCTGCTACAGAAAACTGTTCGTCATCATGCGCGGAATCTTTGATAGGCGGATAAATGATATATAAAACACCATACAAGGCGAAGATGATTGCTTCTGTGGTCAAACCGATCCAGAGCCAGATGTCCGCATCAGACGCGTGAATGATTTTACGAAGAGCACCCCAGATTACAAGTGCCGCACCAAAAGATACACCTACGTCTACCCATTTACTGACGTTGGAAGGAATAGCTGCTGCCATGTGTTGAAACTTTAGATTGTGATTGGTTAATAAGAATTTTAAAAAAATTACTTCATTGATGAAGCAGGAAGATCAATTACGCAACGGAAACCTATGTAAGATTTTGTTGAATCCTGGTATTCGTAGGTAGCTGTCCCATTCTGCAAATAATAGCCCACGTCTTTCCAGCTACCTCCACGGATAATCTTACGCTTCATCAGCGGAGGATCATCATCCTTTGCATTCCAACGAACGTCGGGGTTCATGTCATGCTGGAAATTGTTACGCCCTTCGTAGAAGATTGAAGAAGTCCATTCGGCTACGTTACCGGCCATGCAATACAGCCCAAAATCATTGGGCCAGTAGCTGTCGGCACGTACGGTGTAGAAACCACCATCTTCGGGATAGTTACCACGACCGGGTTTAAAGTTAGCCATCAAACATCCCTTTTTGTTACGAGTATAATAGTTTCCCCAAGGGAACATTGTTTGTGAGCGACCGCCACGAGCGGCATATTCAAATTGTGCTTCAGTAGGAAGCCGATAGTCGGACTCCTGAGGACGTTTTTTAGAATCAAGATAAGCGTTCATGTAATGCGTTCTCCACTCACAGAAAGCCACCGCTTGCTTCCAGTTTACTCCTACTACGGGATAGTTTCCGAAAGAAGGATGCATAAAGTAGCGCTTAGTCATGGGTTCGTTGTAAGAATAAGAGAAGTCACGAATCCACACGAGAGTATCAGGATAAATCGGAGTATCTTTTTTTACAATGAAAGTCGACAACGGTTTGCCAGCGTTCTCACGCTTAGCCGCTTCTTTTAAGTCGAATACTTCAGAGTGATAAATAATTTTAGAAGGATCTACGGCTTTCTTTCCGAAAATGCGATCGTTGGGAGGAAGGATGATATCCGTACTACTCAACTGCTCCATCACTTTAGGGTCATTCCACTTGATGGTTTTCATCTTATTCCAATCTACATGCTCCTCACCATCAGTGCCTGCTTTTACGTAGCCCATTTTACGAGCCACCACAGAGTCACGCACCCAGAGCACAAACTGACGATACTCATTGTTGGTGATTTCGGTCTGGTCCATCCAGAAACCTGAAATAGAAATAGAGCGATTACGAGCGCTGAAGGCGTAGGCAGGATCTTCATCGCTTGGACCCATACGGAAATTACCCTGAGGAATATATACCATGCCGGGAGGACGAGGGAGTGTATAACGAGCACCTGGCGCCACACCACGCAGCATACCATCGTTCACCATCGAACCGCCACTGTTTTTCTTGCCGCCCAGAATGCCGCAACTCGCTAAAAATAGTAGCGCGAACAAAACCAGAAACGAATAACGAATATTCTTCATTTTCATAAACTTAAAAGGTGGAAGCAAATATAACGTATTGAGACCTTAAAGCCAGTTGGCACTAGGGTTTTTTTGGTAACAACGCTATTACTGATCCAGGGACAATAACGGCCATTAACCCGTAATTATTGCAAAGGGGAGGAGGATTTAACGACCTTCTGTTTGATCTATCAAAGTCAATAAGTTAGGAAGGCTATCTAGAGGTGGCATACATGCAAAATTTTTGCATAGCCAGTATGCAGGAAATGAACTAGTTGACTTTGCTCTTAACAAAGGGAAACGATCGTCTGTTCGTACAGAAACCATCATTACCCGGTGCGGAATATAAGAACGTAATAGCGCTTTGTGGTCTTGTTCCAAAGATGAGGTCAAAAGGGTTATCTCATTGGTTATCAATACTTTTTCTTGTAATAACCCCGCCCAATTGCCAAAAGAAGTTGGATACCGAAGTAGGGCATTACCTAATCGCAAGAGCATATCCTCACTACGTTGGCCCCATTCTGGGCGGTCCAACAATAAGGAAAGGTGGTGCAATACGCTGGCCATCATAGAATTACCCGAAGGAGTGGCTCCATCATACACTTCTTTTTTTCGAACAATAATGTCCTGCTGCCCCTCGGGCGTGTAGAAGAAATACGGAGTGTCTTTTTCGGAAAAATTAACAATTACTTGCTCAGCAATTTCTTTGGCTTCTAATAACCACTTGGCATCCGCCGTGATTTCTTGCAAATGAATCAGTGCGTCTAGCAAATAGGCCTGGTCGTCCAGGAATGCAGGATAACGGGCCTCTTTTTTATAGCTATGGAAGAAATTTCCTTGAGGCCCCTTGAACTTTTCCAATAAAAACTGCATGTTCCGAACGGCGAGTGCACGATACGATTCCTGACCCGTAGCCGCAAATGCTTTGGAGCAGGCTTTATTCATCAGTGCATTCCATCCTAATAAAATTTTATCATCCAGTAGCGGCCGAATGCGTTTATTTCTCTCCGTCAATAAAATTTGACGGGATTGCTCGAGCAAAGCAGCCGTTTTTTCGAGTGACAAGCTTCTTTGTTCACAGAAATTTTTCAAGGGCTGCTTGACCCACAAAATATTCGTGTGCTCCCAGTTCCCCTCTGCCTTCACGTCATAAAATTCTTTGAATAAGGACGACTGTTCTCTCAAAAATTGATCTATCTCTTCTTCGGACCAAGTATAAAATTTTCCTTCTACTCCTTCTGAGTCTGCATCGAGTGCGGAATAAAAACCTCCTTCGGGACTGAGCAACTCACGCGTAATAAAACCCATCGTTTGCTCAATGAGATCTCTGTAATCTTCCTTGCCAGTTATTTGATACGCTTCGCTGTATACATTTAGCAAGAGGGCGTTATCATAAAGCATTTTTTCAAAATGAGGAGCCAGCCATTCCGCATCTGTAGAATAACGAGCAAAGCCTCCTCCCAACTGATCATAAATACCGCCGTCTTTCATTTTATCTAAGGACAACAAGGCCTGTTTTAGGGACGCTTCGTCTTTGGTAAAATGATAATAGCGTAACAAATAAAGAATGGTGAATGACTGCGGAAACTTAGGTGCTTTTCCAAACCCTCCCCACTCGGTATCGGCGGCTTCTAACGCATTTCTGGAAAGAGTGAATAGCGCATCTGTATTAAACAGCAAGGATGCATCATTAGCAGCGGCCTGCCCAAAAGAATTCGATTTTGCTAAATGTAATGTTAGATTTTCTGCCTGCGTTGTAATCTCCTCCCTGCGCTCTGTCCAGGCTTGATGAATGCTAGACAAAACTTCTTTCCAAGAAGCACGATTATACGCACGCACCGGAGGAAAATACGTGCCCCCATAAAAAGGTTTACCCTCGGGAGTTAAAAAGACATTGAGCGGCCATCCCCCATTTCCATTCATTGCCTGCAAGGCATCCATGTAAATGTGATCAAGGTCCGGGCGTTCTTCACGATCTATTTTGATGTTGATGAAGCACTCATTCATCAAAGCTGCCGTGGTTTTATCTTCAAAACTATCACGCTCCATCACATGACACCAATGACAAGCAGCATAACCAATACTTACCAGAATGGGCTTGTTTTGCGCAACGGCTAATTGTAAGGCCTCCTCTCCCCAAGGAAACCAGTTAACCGGATTGTAGGCATGCTGCAATAAATACGGGCTTGTTTCCTGTAAAAGTCGATTGGGTTGTTGACTCATTTTTTTCCGACGTTACCGGCCAAAAATTGATCGAGTGCTGCTACCATACTAGGGGCTTTAGGTGCGGGAGCAGTTATTTCCAATTTGAGTCCCTTCTCCTCAATAGCACGAATGGTATTGCTACCAAAAGCTCCTATTACCAAGCCATTTTGTTTAAAGGAGGGAAAATTATCATAGAGACTTTTAATGCCACTAGGAGTAAAAAAGCATACTACGTCAAACTGAGTTTTTTCGAAAAGCGACTTTACATCACAACTTACACTTCTGTACATGAAAGCCAGTATAAACTCACAGTTGTTGGTCTTCAACCAACTGACAATCTCATTGTCTTGCTGATTTTCAGAGCAGACATATAAGAACGTCTCATTGGCACGATGTTTATTGATCACATCGAACAAACTCTTATTAGTACCATCTGCTCCGTAAAACACTTTGCGCTTTCGGTATAAAATAAATTTCTGTAAATAGAGGGCTACCGCCTCCGTGATACAGAAATATTTAGTGTCCTGCGAAATTGATACTTTCATTTCTTCACACAAACGAAAGAAATGATCGATGGCATTACGACTGGTAAAGATGATGCCGGTGTAAGAAGCAATATCTATTTTTTGACGTCGAAAATCTTTGGCAAGAATTCCTTCTAACTTGATGAAAGGACAGAACTCCAGCTTCACATTGTATTTGCGACCCAGCTCAAAATAAGGTGATTTATCACTGTCCGGACGTGGTTGTGTGATCAGAATATTCTTGATCTCACGTGTCGCACTACTCTTTTTGCCCCCTTTATTACTCATGTGCTCATTGGTAATTGGGTGCAAAATTAACCCCTTTTATTTAAAATTCAGCAGGAGAAACTTATAAAATACAAGCAAAGGAGCAAATTCCAAGCCCGCCACGTACAATAGAAAATGAAATCTATTCAATTGAGTTTCCTTCTGTGCTACCCGATAAGTAAGAATAATCCGATACAAAAGAAGTCCGGTGAGTATTACCCAGGAGATTGTCAATACAATTTCAAATATGACTTCATTAGCAAAAGCCATTACTATTAACAAAGGAAGTAAAAAAAGTCCCATCATTTTGTTGATGGTAAATACAGTAAAGACGTAAGATGCTGCCGCTTCCCGCGCCTGAAAAAGCCATCCGGCAATTTGCAACGTAATGTATTTCAACAGATAGGCTACTGCCACCGTCAAAGAAATATATAAGAAGAGCTTGCTAAAATCTGAAAATGGATTTTGTTGAATATGGTTAACCCACAAACTGAGATAAAGCCCAGACACAATGAAAAAAAATAGATTCAAAAGGAATGAAGCAAGTGGTGTTTGGCTCATTTGCTCACTGAGATGTCGTTGTTTTATCGTGGTTCTGAAAAATAATCGAAATAAGTCATTAAAATATTTTGGAAAAGACAAACGAACGATGGCAATCAGAAAAACCAATCCGAGTAATCCATAGAATAATAACTCTTTTCCCTCTGCTAGGTGCTGGGGTTCCGCGCGTATGGGAGTAGCAGGAGCTGCCAGGTTAAAATAAGGATGCGCTCTTAGCGCAGGACGAACCAACGCGGTGTCTTGCGCAAACAAACATCCGGAACCCAGCAAAAGAAAAAGAAAAAATAATCGGTGCATCTTCACAAAACTATCGATTAAAAATAATTGGTAAGTCCGAGGTGAATTTTTGATTGACGAAAATCCCAGTTGGCATCACTTCGCTTACCTACTGCCCAAGCCAAGTTTAGGATGCCCGCTTTAGTTTCAAAAGCCATTCCTAATCCAGTGCCTAGATAGCTATAAGAATATGTTTTATCAGGGAGTGGTGCCGCTCCCCACCCAGCATCCAACAGCCCATAGAAATAAGAATTTTTAGCGGCTAGATATCGGTACTCCGTGCTCAACACTACATAACGCGACAGGTATTGACTTTGTTCATCAAAGCCTCGTAACAATCGAAAGCCCCCTAATTGGAAAAATTCATTGCGATATAAACGAGGACTCTGGATCCATCCTGCTTGCGCCCCCAACTTTAGCACAGAAGCAGATTTACCCAAAGGGAGATAAGTAGCGAGCGCTGTCTTGACACTGAATTGATAGGAGGAAGTAGCTACACTATCATAGAGACTTGCAAAATTATAATTGGGATCAGTAGGATCTTTCAAGGAAACAATATCCGGATTGCGTCTTATTTTTCTTCGACCTGCAGCACCCTGAATAAAACCATCATTTCCTGTACGTGGATTTAAACGATAATCAGTTTTATTCCAGCTAAAATCAATTCCCGCACTTGACGATGACACATCACCCCAAACTGGCAAGGTGCGTGTGGCAATAATCTCTTGCGTATTAATAGCGCCATTACTGAGGTTAGACACTTGTTGCATCAAAAAAACTCGAAACTCTCTTTGCCCTTCCACTTTGTAACGAGCTCCCAATTGCCAATCGAGGTTGATAAAGCTGCTGTCTTTTCTGAAAAAATTAAATGAAAGATCCAGCCCAAAACGACTGCGTAAAAAGTAAGGATGACGATAGGCCAAATTTAGCCGTGGAGATTGCTCTTGTAGTTGTTGCCAATTGAGTCCGAGCGTTTCTCCCTGACCAAAGGGATTTCTCAATAGCAGATTCG